>JAAZMQ010000182.1 GCA_012798745.1 Bacteroidales bacterium | reverse complement strand
ATGAATAAAATCCTCAGGCAACTGCATCATTTTTCTTGTTTAAAAGTACTTTTCGCTCTTTACTTATTATCATAATTTTCAGCCGGATAAATAGCATGAACAATGGCGAGCGAAAGTTACGAAAAGATTTTAAAAACACGACAATCTTTTTGCAACCGGCGAATTGAAAAACATCAGACGGAGTGTTGCACTTCGACTTTGAACTTAGGAATATAATCGACGAAACGGTACCAAATTTTATCTCCCGTCCGGAAACGAGATTAGCGTGCACGAAAATTTTATCCTTTTTCGGAAAACGTGCGTTAACACCAACCGGCTAAATTCCTCCGTCGGAAAATCCGACGAGAGGTAAAAAAAATTATATCCTGTTTCTGAAAATCCGACGGACGTAAAATGAGCTTTTTCGTGTAAAAACAGCCATGGTTTGCCGGAAAATCGTTTTTATTTGTTAAAGCAGATTATCAGAAGAAAGGTAAATCAAAATTTTTGTATACGTCGGAAAATCCGACGAAGGATAAAAAAATTTTTCACTGATCACGGAAAACTATTTTCGGGCTCTATCGTCTTTTTTTATCGTATATCGTTAAGAAAATCAAGAATTAAGCACCTCTCCAACCAACAGCGGGGCAACATCAGGCATCATTACGCCTATTAACATCAAAAAAGGTATTTTTATGAATTCTTGGATTAGCGAACACTCCGTACCCAAAAATTTTCCTACCTTTGACTTCCCGCTCATAACGGGCATTTATTTCACTATACATAAAACAGAATAACAGTTATCATGCCCACAACCCTCTTGCTCTTCTCCGAAGGATTGGACAGCTACTTGGCAGGAAAATTAATGAAACGGCAAGGCATACAGGTAATCGCCGTGCGTTTCATCACGCCCTTTTTTGGCTGGTCGTTAAAACAAAACCCGGCGCCGTTTTACGACAAAGTTGCCGAATTGGGTTTCGACAAAGGAGCAATCATCGACATTACCGACGAATACCTGGACATACTCAAACACCCTGCTCACGGCTACGGCTCTTATGCCAATCCCTGCATAGACTGCAAAATGTGCATGGTACACAAGGCGTTGGAGATCATGAAAAAAGAGCATGCCGATTTTATCACCACGGGAGAAGTGGTGGGTCAACGCCCCATGAGTCAGAACAAACAGGCCATGGATCTCATCCGGCGAAAATCGGGAGCCGAGGATGTATTGCTTCGCCCCCTATCTGCCAAACTATTGCCCCCAACGCTTCCCGAACGAGAGGGATTGGTGAACCGTGAAGAGCTGTTGGCCATCTCCGGCCGCCGCAGAGAAGAACAATTGAAACTCGCCCGGGAATTCGGGATAAAGAACATTCCCTCCCCTGCCGGCGGATGCTTATTGACAGACCCCGCCATCGGAGCAAGGGTATTGAAAGTATTACGGGAAAAGCGGCCCCTGACGCCGCTCACTGCCGAACTGCTCACCATGGGTCGGCACATCTTTGAAGAAGACCACTGGATGGTGCTGGGAAGAAATCGGGAAGAAAATCTTGCCATCTTCGAGCTCGTACACTCGCATTATCCAACGTATTCGCTGAATGAACCTTCGACCCTCGCTGTAATCGTGCAAGGCGAAAAAGACGAAGAATTATTGGAAAAATGGCTGATGAAATATTCAAAGAAAGCCCGAGAAGCGGCTGAACGACGAGAGAATGTGGAGGTTATAGAAATAAAAACCAAAAACGAGATATGAAACGGAAAAACCGAAATTCAAACAAACAGCCGGTGTTTTAAAACAATCCGGAAATTTTTTAAGCAATAAATATTGCCGTTTCGTTTTGAATTTCCTACTTTTGTGCACGAACACAATAATTAATCAAATTCGACATAAAATGAAAAAACTGGTATTCTCACTTACAGCAATCGGTTTGTCGTTGTTTCTGAATGCACAGAACCGACCCGCACCTCAACCTGCCGCCGATACGTTCGAAAAGTTTAAAGTAGGCATGGCAGGATATACTTTTGCCAAGTTCGATATCGACAAGACATTGGAAACAATGGAGAAATGCGATGTACACTACCTTTGCATCAAAGATTTTCATCTTCCGCTGAACAGCACCGACGAACAAATCGCCGCTTTCCATGCCAAACTAAAAGCCAAAGGAGTTACAGGTTATGGCGTGGGCCCCATTTACATGCGGTCGAAGGAAGAAATAGACAAGGCGTTCGAATATGCCAAACGCGTAGGTGTGAAGCTGATTGTAGGTGTTCCCAACTACGAGCTTTTGCCCTATGTGGATCAGAAGGTTAAGGAATACGATTTTAAGTATGCCATCCATTTGCACGGCCCCGACATGCCATTGTACCCGGATGCCGATGACGTATGGAATCATGTAAAAGACCTCGATCCGCGCATCGGAATGTGCCTCGATATCGGTCACGATACCCGCAATGGCAAAGACCCCGTAGAGGACCTCAAGAAATACCGTTCGCGCGTGTTCGATATTCACATCAAAGACGTAACAGCCCCAACCAAACAGGGATATTCGGTGGAAATAGGGCGCGGCATCATCGACTTTCCCGCATTCGTGAGAGCGCTTCGCGAAGTGGGTTATACCGGAAAATGCAGCCTCGAACACGAACGCAACATGGATGATCCTTTCATCGGCATTGCCGAATCCATCGGTTACTTCCGCGGAGTGATTGCCACTACAAGCGACAGAAAAAAGTAAAACAAGGGAGACGAAAATCACATGATTACCCTCTCCATCATTATCTTGACTTCTGTCATTTCCATTGCAGCATTCAACAACGATGCATTAACTAGCAAACTCATCTTCTATCCGCCTGCCGTAAGAAAAGGCGAGTGGTATCGATTATTTACTTACGGAGTGCTGCATGCCGATTCCATGCACTTGTTTTTCAACATGTTTACCCTCTATCTGTTCGGCAGTTACATCGAAAAGGTCTGCCGGGCAGCACTGGGTATCCGTGCGGGATCGGCATGCTTTATCCTGCTTTATATTTCCGCATTGGCAATCTCCATCCTACCCACTTACATCAACCATAAAAACGACGCATATTACCGCAGCCTGGGTGCGTCGGGAGCTGTTTCGGCAGTGGTTTTTGCCTATATTCTCATCCACCCCATGAATTTCATGGGAATTATCTTTATCCCGATTATGTTGCCCGCTTTTATCTTCGGACTGATATATATCGTCCTCTCTTTCTATCTGGATAAAAATCGGTCTACAGGAATCAATCATTCCGCTCATATTGCCGGAGGAATTTATGGCATGGCGTTTATGGTCGTATCTTTCGCCACATTAGCCGATTGGAATTTACTCGCTTCTTTCTTCGACCAGATTCACATCAACTCTCTTAGCGACCTTATTTATATCGGTTATTAATATCTCATTTCGTAAAACACACTTACCCATTCCTTTTTTCCTTAAAAATCCGTACCTTTGTTTCACAAAAAAACGGACTATGGGTCATCCTGCGCTTTACCTGATTCCTTCAACGTTGGGCGACACACCCGTCGAAAGGGTATTGCCGTCTTATAACACCGAAATTGTTTCCCGTCTGCGTTTTTTTATTGTGGAAAACGTGCGGACTGCACGACGGTTTCTAAAGAAATGTCATGCGGATATCGATATTGACAAGCTCACGTTTTACGAACTGAACAAGCATACCAACCGCAACGATATCCCCGAATTTCTTCAACCGTTGAAAGAAGGAAACAGCATGGGAATTATTTCCGAAGCCGGGTGCCCCGCCGTTGCCGACCCCGGTGCAGAAATTGTGGCACTGGCACATCGAGAAGGATATAAAGTTGTTCCGCTGGTCGGCCCTTCGTCTCCGCTTCTGGCATTAATGGCATCGGGGTTCAACGGACAGAACTATGCGTTCCATGGCTATTTGCCCATCGACAGCAACGAGCGGGCAAAAGCCATCAAGAAACTCGAAACACATGCGTATAACGAAAATCAAACGCAGCTTTTCATCGAAACGCCGTATCGAAACCAAAAACTCGCTGAAGATATTCTGCTGCATTGCAAACCACAAACACGCTTGTGTATTGCCATGAATATCACCTGCGAAGACGAATATATTGCAACGAAAACCGTAAAAGAATGGAAAAACCGGTTGCCCGACATGAACAAAAAACCGTGCGTTTTCCTTCTTTATAAAGGGTAAATTGTTAGAATGAATATCCAACATAACATACAATTACAACCCTATAATTCATTCCGGACAAAAGCGCGGACAAAACTTTTCTGCGAGCCGCAAACCGTCGGAGAATTATCGGAAGTGCTTCGCGCTTATCCCAACGAACCGAAGCTGGTGAT
>JAAZMQ010000181.1 GCA_012798745.1 Bacteroidales bacterium | reverse complement strand
CGCACACCGGCAGCAATAGCGCTTTCACTCACAATGCGAAACGTGCCAATGCGACCTGTGGAGGAAATATGTGTTCCTCCGCACAATTCGATCGATGTGCCAAAACGAACTGTACGCACTTCATCGCCATACTTTTCGCCAAAAAGAGCTATTGCCCCCGAATCCTTTGCCTCTTCAAGGGAAACATGTCGATGCTCTTCGAGCTTGAGATCTTGCCGTATCTTTTCTGTAACCCGCCTTTCCACTTCGCGAATTTCTTCGGGGGTCATTTTCTGAAAATGAGAGAAATCGAACCGCAACGCATCGGGCGACACATACGAGCCTTTTTGCTCGACATGCTTACCCAGTACTTCGCGAAGCGCTTCATGAAGAAGGTGTGTGGCCGTATGGTTGCACTCTGTTGCCGTACGTTTTTCGATATCAACCTCAAGACGAAAGATGCCGGTGGGATCGGCAGGCATTTCATTACACAGATGTACGGCCAAATTGGTTTCTCTTTTCGTATCGAAAATCCGAAATACTTTCCCGTTTTCATCAATAAAAACGCCGCTATCCCCTACTTGTCCGCCCATTTCGGCATAAAATGGCGACTTTTCGAAAACAATCTGATAAAACTGCCGATTTTTTTGTTTAACCTTCCGATAACGTAAGATTCGCGATTCGCTAGCCGTTTGGTCATAGCCCACAAATTCGGGTTCCCCTTCGTGAACCTGCACCCAATCGCCTGTTTCAACGGCAGCAGCATTCCGTGCACGTTCTTTCTGCTTCCGCATCTCCAAATCGAACCCGTGGGTATCCACCGTCATCCCGTGCTCGCGAAGAATCAGTTCTGTAAGATCGAGCGGAAAACCATAGGTGTCGTAAAGCTGAAAAGCTATTGCTCCTTCGAGTTGGGTTTTACCGGCTGCCTTGTGTTCTTCTATTTGTTTATCCAGCAGACGAATACCGGTTTCGAGCGTACGCAAGAAAGATTCCTCCTCTTCGTTGATTACCCGCTCCACCAATGTCTGCTGAGTAATCAATTCGGGATATGCTTCGCCCATCACTTCAATAAGTGTAGGGATAAGTTTGTATATAAAAGGCTCTTTCATTCCCAAAAAGGTATAACCATACCGAACAGCGCGACGCAAAATACGGCGAATTACATAACCCGCACCGGTATTGGAGGGTAACTGCCCATCGGTAATGGAGAAAGCAATGGCACGAACGTGGTCGGCTACGACACGCATGGCAACATCTTTTCCGGGATCTTCTCCATAGCGCGCCCCGCTCAACTCTCCTATCTTTTGAATAAGGGGTTGAAAAATATCGGCATCGTAATTCGAAGTCTTTCCCTGGACGGTCATACACAGCCTTTCGAAACCCATACCTGTATCAATCACTTTTGCCGGCAGCTCTTCGAGCGAACCATCGGCTTTGCGGTTGTACTGCATGAATACAAGGTTCCAGATTTCGATCACTTGCGGATGATTTTTGTTCACAAGTGACAAACCATCTACTTTCTCGCGTTCCTCCTGAGAACGAATATCGATATGAATTTCCGAACAAGGTCCACACGGACCGGTATCGCCCATTTCCCAAAAATTGTCCTCCTTGCTCCCATCGATGATGCGTTCGGCAGGCAAATAACGCAACCAATATTCGGCAGCTTCGGCATCACGCTGCAAACCCTCTTCGGCACTTCCTTCAAAAACAGTTACATAAAAACGATCTTTATCGAGTTTCAAAACTTCTGTAAGATATTCCCATGCAAATTCAATGGCTTCTTTTTTAAAATAATCGCCGAATGACCAATTGCCCAACATTTCAAACATGGTGTGGTGGTAAGTGTCGTGTCCTACTTCTTCCAAATCGTTGTGTTTCCCACTTACACGAAGGCATTTCTGCACATTAGCCACACGACGGTATTTTGCGGGCACATTGCCCAAGATAATATCTTTAAACTGGTTCATCCCCGCATTGGTAAACATCAACGTGGGATCGTCCTTAATTACCATCGGAGCCGATGGCACAATGTGGTGTCCTTTGGATGCAAAATAATCTTTAAAAGATTGACGTATTTCTTTCGAAGTCATCATAAAAATAAAAAATATAGTTCCTTTCTGTCTAAATTCTGTTTGCAAAATTACGGTAAAAAGTTTATTTTTGTTGCATTTAGCGTCTATTTCTTGTCAGGAACGGCAACAAACGGAAGATTCTAACCCCAAAAAACTAATTATTCACATGGGAAAACGACGAAAACCAATCGATTTTGATGATAAACGCCTTTACTATTCCATTAAGGAAGTGGCCGATCATTTTGCCGTGAATGTTTCCCTTTTACGTTTCTGGGAAAAAGAATTCGATAACATCAATCCCAAAAAAACAGCCGGCGGCACACGCCAATACACAAAAGAAGATATCCGACAAGTTGAAATAATATATCACTTGGTTAAGGAAAAAGGATTGACCCTGGAAGGTGCTCGTCGGACATTGAAATCGAAAAAAAACGACGAAGAAAAACGTCTCGAATTGTTGGAACGATTGCAAAACCTCAAAAAAGAACTCCTCTCGATTGAAGAAGAATTTGATCGGCTGCATGAACAACAAAAATATTCCAAAACTCAACCGGAAAACTGAGCATGAAAAAAATTGCCGTTTTATTTTTACTTGCCTTCTGCCTCTCGGCATTTTCTCAAACCCCTTCCGAAAAAGTTGACACCACAACAATGGTGTATCAACCGCATGCCAAGCCCAATCAACAGAGGATTAAAGTGGGTGCCGAACAAACCGGTCGGTATTTTCCGTTGCTGCAAGGAAAACGTATAGCTGTTTTATCCAATCAAACCGGCATAGTAGGCAAAGAACATCTGGTAGATCTGCTGAAGCGAAACCATTTCGATATTGTCGGCATTTTTTCTCCTGAACATGGTTTTCGTGGAACGGCCGACGCAGGCGAACAGGTAGCGAATTCAATAGACGAAAAAACAGGCATTCCCATTTGGTCACTTTATGGGTCCAAAGGCGGAAAACCTTCCGCAGAAAAAATGAATCTCTTCGATGTATTGGTTTTTGATCTGCAGGATGTCGGAACACGCTTTTATACCTACTATATCACGATGGCGCGCATGATGGACGCCTGCGCGGCCTCGGGCAAAAAAATGATTGTGCTCGACCGCCCCAATCCGAACGGTTTTTATGTGGATGGGCCTCTGCTGGATATGAAGTACAAATCGGGTGTGGGATGGTTACCGATTCCGGTGGTTCACGGTATGACGCTAGGCGAACTGGCACTGATGATCAATGGCGAAAAATGGTTGCCCGACGGCCGTATTTGTGATGTGACTGTTATTCCGTGTGAAAATTATACTCATCAAACGTTATACGAATTGCCCATCCCCCCCTCGCCCAACTTGCCCAACATGCACGCTGTTTATCTCTATCCTTCAACTTGTCTGTTCGAAGGCACGGTGATGAGTCTTGGCCGTGGGACTTCATTCCCGTTTCAGATTTATGGCCATCCCAATTATAAAGGATCTGCTTTCTGCTTCATCCCGAGAAGCATGCCCGGTGCAAAAAATCCTCCATTGCTCAACCAAAAGTGTTGCGGCGTTGATCTTCGAAATATTCCCGATGAGCAAATCCGAAAAAACGGCATCGATCTTTCCTATGTCATCGACGCATACAATAATCTGCAAATCGGTGAATCATTTTTTACTCCCTTCTTCGAAAAATTGGTCGGCGTTGACTATATACGCAAAGATATCATGGCAGGAAAATCGGCCGAAGAAATTAAAATGAAATGGGAGAATGATGTGCAGAAATTTAAAAAACAACGCAAAACCTATCTTCTTTACAAAGAATAGAGCCTCACAGCCGTCTGTAATGAACAATGCGTTTCAATGAAGCGCATTTTTTCATACCTTTGCACTTCAAACGAAAAGATTTATGGAGATAGCAAGTAAATACAATCCATCCGAAGTAGAAGAAAAATGGTACCGCTATTGGTTGGATAACCGATATTTTCATTCAGAACCCGATGAACGTGAACCTTATACCATCGTCATTCCCCCTCCAAACGTGACGGGGATTCTGCACATGGGTCACATCCTTAACAATACAATTCAGGATATCTTAATCCGTAGGGCACGTATGAAAGGAAAAAATGCATGTTGGGTGCCGGGAACCGACCATGCCTCGATTGCTACCGAAGCAAAGGTAGTAGCCAAACTTGCATCGCAGGGAATCAAAAAAACGGATCTCACTCGCGAAGAATTTCTTAAACACGCGTGGGAATGGACGCATGAACATGGAGGAATTATTCTTGAACAACTGAAAAAGCTGGGCGCTTCGTGCGATTGGGACAGAACCTGCTTCACTTTGGACGAAAT
>JAAZMQ010000180.1 GCA_012798745.1 Bacteroidales bacterium | reverse complement strand
CAAGTAGGAGATTTGGTCGATAAAGTAACGTGTGCTCAGACGAAAATATGGCAGACACCTAACAGATAATCAAAAAACTATCGCTTTAAACAGCAGCGAATATCTTGTTCATTGCAATTTTTAAGTGAAACATCGGTCAATCGTAAAAGATGGCCGATGTTTTTTCTAGCTTTGTAATCAGTTTTGTTATATTTTTGTTATGATTAAAAGGGAAAAAAATCATGCTCCTCCGTCCAAAAGATGAAATACATGATTTGATGGATCTTCGGAACGGTTCCTCCAAAGCTTTCGAGAAAATTTATTATCGATACAGTGGGAAGCTGTATAATTTTATCATGACCCTTTCTCATGGGGATAAATATTTGGCTGAAGAAATCGTTCAGGATGCATTTATAAAATTATGGGAGGTGCGTGAGCAAATACATCCGGAAAAATCTGTTTATTTTTATCTTTCTACAATTGCAAAAAATATGTTGATCAATAAATATCAGCGGCAAACTATCGAGTTTGCGTATCAGAAAATGCTTTCTGAAAATCAGATCAATCTTGATAATTCTACAGAAGAAGCACTTAACCGCAAGTGGTTGGATGAATTTTTTGACGAACTCATCGAACAATTACCTCCTTCAAGGAAGGAAATATTCATTTTAAGAAAAAAAGAAGGTTTTACCAACAAACAGATTGCAAAAATCTTAAATATTTCAGTAAGCACTGTGGAAACTCAGCTCTCGTTGGCAATGAAATTTATACGAAAAGAGTTCCAAAAAAATCGCGATAAATTGCTTTTTCTTTTTATAGCACTGTTAATTTAATATAAAAATATGTTTCTTGTTAGCGAAAACGTTACGATTAATTGTATAATAAATAAGAGACAATAGAAAATGAAGAAGAAAAACTACACCATCTTATTTGAAAAATATTTAAGGAATGAAGCGTCTGTAGAGGAAATCGAGCAATTGTTGACACTGATACGTAATGACAGGCAAATACAGTATCTTTTTGAAGATCAATTACGTCGTTCTGATTCTTCATTTGACGAAAATGTTCAGCGACAGTTGTTTGAAAATATTAGTCGAGATATTTCCATAAATAAAAAAAGGCATTTTATTCAAAAGAATTGGAAGAAAGTTCTCCAATGGGCCGCATTTTTCGTTTTACCACTTGTTTCTGCATTATCTGTATATCATTTTACTCAAAAAAAACAGGGTAATATTCATCCCACCATCATCATTGCAGGATATGGAGAAAAAGCTAAAGTTGTTCTTCCTGATGGAAGTAAAGTATGGATAAATTCAGGTTCAAAAATTTCATACAATGCTGAATTTAATCAGAAGAAACGGCTGGTTTTTTTGGAAGGTGAGGCTTACTTCGAAGCAGCAAAAGACAAGGATCGACCTTTTATCGTAAAAACGGAATCGATGGATGTTCAAGCATTGGGAACATCCTTCAATGTTCGTTCTTACCCTGAAGATAAACAGTCCTTTGCTGTGTTGGTTGAAGGAAAAATAAAGGTTAACGCTTCGGGGTATGAACAAATTTTGGGAGAAAACCAGCGAGCAATCTTTGATAAGGCAACTCAAATTCTCTTTATGGATTCCGTGCGTGCCGATGATTATGTACAGTGGAAAAACGGAAACTTATATTTCGATAATCAGTCGTTTGAAGATATTGCTCGTACCTTATCGCGCATTTTCAATGTTGATATTCGTTTTGCTTCGGATAAGTTGCGCTCTATACGTTTTTCAGGAACTTTGGGGATGAGCAGCATAAGAAATACATTGGATATTTTGTCACTTACTTCACCTATGCGTTATGAGATGCGCGGAACAACCATCGAGTTGTACTTTAGGGATTAATTTTATGAATCATCTCTTAAACGTATTCTATTTTTACTTTTTCAAGTGGTTGTCAATTTAACGAAAAATAAAAAGATTACAGTTAAATAAAATTAATATAATTTAATGCCTTAGTGGTTTTACTCTCCTTAATCTGTATTCTTAATATGCAGAGAAGATAAAATCGATCTGTATTTTTTACGATTGTATAATTTTTTAAATTATTATCTATGGGGGAAAAATTATTTTTCAGGAGGTCCCACTTTTTGTCGAAGATTGTTGTTCTTCTGCTATTGTGGACCGTTGCAAGTCAATCTTTTTCACAAATTTCAGTAAATGTAAAAAATAAACCTTTTCGTCAGGTACTGAAAGAAATAGAGAACGTAAGCGAATACCGGTTTTTCTACAATGAATCGTTAGATGTTTTGAATAAAAACATTTCAATTCAGGTGGTCAATTCGGACATTGATGAGGTTATGCAAAAATTGCTGAATGGGACCGATGTCGGGTATGAAAAAAACAATAACATTATTGTTCTTGTCAATAAATCGCAAGCAACCCGGCAATCAGATGGAACACAGCAGGAAAACGTGATGATAAAAGGAAAAGTAACTGATACCAATGGTGATCCTATTATTGCGGCCAATGTATTTGTTCAGGGATCAACAATCGGTACCGTAACCGATATGGACGGCAATTATAGTTTATCGGTTCCAAAAGGATCTGTTGTTCGGTTTTCCTATATTGGATATGTCGATCAGGAATTCACGATTACTGAGTCAAAAATAGTTGATGTACAGATGAAGGAAGATGTGAAAACATTGGATGAGTTGGTAGTTATTGGTTATGGAGCAGTAAAAAGAAGAGATGTTACTACTGCAGTATCAACTGTTTCGACTGAAGATTTATTGGAAAGACCAATAATTTCGGCTGCACAAGCTATACAGGGGAAAGCAGCCGGCGTTCAGGTTATTCAACCGAACGGGCAACCAGGTGCGGGTATGGTTGTCAGGGTAAGAGGAAATACATCAATCACAGCAAGTAATGATCCTTTATATGTGGTTGATGGGATACCGACAAACGATATCAATTTTTTAGCTCCCGCCGATATTGAATCCATGCAAATATTAAAAGATGCTTCCTCGGCTGCAATTTATGGCTCACGTGCATCGAATGGAGTCGTATTGATAACGACAAAGGCAGGGAAAGCGGGGCAGTCCAAAATCAGCTTCAACTCATATATTGGTGCTTCGAATGTGATCAAACAGTTGAAATCGCTCAATGTAGATCAATATAAAGAATTAATGGATGAATTGGGAATTGTTACACTCCCCGACGGGTTAACCGATCAAACAGACTGGTTTAAGGAAACATTCAGGACAGGATTGAACCAGAATTATCAATTATCGATATCAAGTGGGAACGATAAATTGCGTTATTTTTTGTCAGGAGGATACACTGAGGAAAAAGGTGTTCTCAATGTAGCTTATTATAAGCGGTATAACATTCGTGCCAATTTGGATAATCAAATCAAAGATTGGTTAAAAGTTAATACCAATATTGCTTACTCAGATTATTCAGGGAACGGCATAATTTCAGGTACGGGAGCTAATCGGGCAGGTGTCGTTTTATCGGTTATCAATACACCTACTTATGCACCTATATGGGATCCTGAAAATCCGGGACAATATTACAATAACTTTTATGGTGCAAATCTTACTCATCCTATTGAAAATTTATCACGGACAGAAGATAATAGATACTATAATAACAGAATCCTGGGATCTTTTAGCGCAGAAGTTGATATTTTACCCGGTCTTACATTCAAAAGCAGTAATTCTCTAGATAGGGTTTATTATAACGAAACCACTTTTTTGGATCCTAAAAAAACTGCTTACGGAAGAAATCAGGGAGGAACAGCTTCCGATAATCGGTCATTGAGCACGGTTCTTGTATTCGATAATATTTTGACGTACGATTTATTGTTCAAAAATGATCATACGCTGAACTTGATGGGTGGGACCTCCTATACTACTTCTCATTGGACAAATTCGTATATGAACGGAGCTTTTTATCGAACAGATTATACGCCAAAGACCTTAAATGCCGCCAATAAAATTGATCCCTGGGGAACGGGTACTACAGCTTCAGAATGGGCATTAATGTCTTATTTGGCTCGAGTTTCTTATAATTATGCCGGGAAATATCTGGCTACGTTGAATTTCAGGGCTGACGGATCATCCAAACTTTCTCCCGACAAAAGATATGGATATTTTCCGTCATTCTCGGCTGCATGGAGAATTTCTTCGGAAAACTTTATGAGTGATTTGACATGGATAGACGACTTGAAACTTCGTGGAGGATGGGGAAAAACCGGGAATCAATCGGGTATTAGTGATTATGCATATTTCCAATTGTATAATATTCAACGAATTTCATGGTGGGAAACCGGTAATGATAGGGCTGTGGTAAATATTATACCGGCAAACATGAGAAATCGGGATCTAACGTGGGAAACTACAACACAAAGCAATATTGGTCTCGATCTTACGCTGCTTAAAAATCGGATAACTTTTACTGCTGATGCATATTACAAGTATACAACTAATCTCCTGATGAATGTTCCTTTGCCCGATGGCCTCGATTTTTCTCATATTTATCGAAATGAAGGTGAAATGGAGAACAAAGGTCTCGAATTTTCATTAAATACACGAAATATCGAACGAAAAGATTTTTCGTGGACTACTGACTTCAATATTTCTTTCAATAGAAACAAAGTCACCAAATTATCGCTACAAAAAGTTTATTATTTCGCAAACACTTCGGAGGCTACTAGCGAAAATGTGGTAAGAATGACAGAAGGCATGCCCTTAGGAATGTTTTGGGGCTATATCTCAGAAGGAGTCGATCCTGAAACGGGAGACCTGATATTCAAAGATTTGGATAGAAATGGGAGAATCACCACAAGTGATAAAACATATATCGGGAATCCAAATCCCGATTTTACATGGGGAATGGTAAACAACCTTTCCTATAAAGGTTTTAATTTGAATTTCCTATTTCAGGGATCCCATGGAAACGATGTGTATAATGCTTCACGGTATGAAACAGAAGGGATGTATAACGGGATGAATCAATCTACCGAAGTTATTCGTAGGTGGCGTATTCCGGGTCAAATTACCGATATTCCGAGAGCTTCTACCAGTACAGACAATTTAAGGGCTTCGACCCGTTTTGTGGAGGATGGAAGTTTTCTGAGATTAAAGTCGCTTACATTATCTTATGATATGAAACTGCCCATCTTGAAAAAATGGAACATTTCAAGAATTCAACCTTATTTCACTGCTCATAATTTGTTTACTTTAACTGATTATAAAGGTTTCGATCCTGAAGTAAATCAGTACGGGGGGAGTTCAACAATACAAGGTATTGATTGGGGTACCTATCCACATGTAAAAACGTTTGTTTTTGGCTTAAACATTGATTTTTAAAAATTAAGAAATATGAGTAACAAATCGTATTTAACAATATTCTTTTTGGTGGTATTATTTATTAATTACTCTTGTGACATCCAACGGGATCCTATCGCAGATTTTAGTGAACTAACTATTCCTAAAGATACCACAAACAATGAAAATGAAATTACAACAAGAGAACAGATGGTAGCTCTTCGCAATGGTTTATATGGAACAATAAGAGATTCACAGGAAAACTGGTATTTGGATTATTTGGTTTATACCGAAACACATGCCGATAATGCCTATAGAGGTACCTCGGGAAGTGAATTATCTACCCTCGAGGCTCACTCTCAGGATGGCATAAATAAAAATATTGCTCGGGATTGGAATGCTTTTTTAAATTATGTGGTAACGGCAAACCGAATTATTTTGAATATTGATGATGTTCCTGATCCTAAACTGACAGAAATTGAACGTCGTGAGTGGAAAGCAGAAGCACTGATTTTCAGAGCATGGATTTGGTTTGATATGGTTCGGTTATGGGGAGATATTCCGCTTGTAACAGAAAAGACACCCGATGTTACAGCCGAAAATATTGAAGAAGTATATTCGAAATTGTTCCCTTCCCGTGATCCGGTTGCGAAAGTTTATGAAAAAATTATTACCGATCTGGAAATTGCGGTTGAAGATGCTCCGGAAGTAAATTCCCAAAATAAATTTTTGTTATCCAAGGCCGTAGCCAATGCATTATTGGCTAAAGTATATGCCGAAAAGCCGGTAAGAGATTACAATAAAGTGATTCATTATTGTAACGAAGTAAGAAAAGCCGGCTTTTCTCTTGTACAAAATTATGATGATTTATTCAGTTTCGATAAAGACAAAAAAGATGCAACATTGCGTAACAGCAGCGAATCCATTTTCGAAATTACTTTTCCTGCAGGTAGTACAAATTGGGTATGGATGATGTTCGGATTGAATGAAGCCGATCCCAATAGCGTTTATGATTGGGCTAAATGGATTACCCCTTCAAGAGATCTCATCGCAGCTTTTCAGAAGGAAAATGATGTAATACGCATGAATGCATCCATTAAATGGGGAAATCCTCCTTGGAGCATCCACTATCCGAGCAACCATTATCCATTTATGTATAAGATGCGATCCAACTTGAACAGCATTATCAAAATACGGCTTGCAGATATCCTTTTGCTTGAGGCTGAAGCCTATGTCGATTTAGAGCAATTAGGAGAGGCAAAAAAGCTTGTTGATCAAGTTCGTTCCAGGGCAAAATTAAACAATTTGCCTGCATCCGTTGCTTCTTCAAAAGAAGAAATGAAAAATGTTGTTTTAAAAGAACGACGTTTGGAGTTGGCTTTCGAAGGACACCGATGGTTTGATCTTGTTAGAACCGATGAAGCTATCCCGGTAATGAATACATTGAATCAACGTGATGAAGGGCGGATTCAGATGTTGCCGTTGACGGAAGAAACCATTTTATTGCCTATACCCCAGGAAGCTATCGATAAAAATCCGTCTTTAACTCAGAATAAAGGATATTAAATTGTATTAGTTATGAAAATGATAAAACAAATAACCGTATGTCTGATTTTAGTTACGACCGCATTCTCGGTTTCTTGTAATGAAAATGATATAAAGGATAATAGTGAAGAACTTCCTTGTGTTGAAAGCGATGTTGATGCTTACATTACAACGGCAAATCAAACGATGTTGTTTAAGAGTGTTCCGATATATTTCAGTACAGAGGACAATATGTCGCCATACACGATCACGCTTGATGAAAACGTTAAATACCAGCAAATTGATGGCTTTGGTGCTGCTTTCACAGGTTCTTCGTGTTATAATTTGATGAAAATGCCTGAAAAAAAACGAGAGGAATTATTGAAAGAAACTTTTGATCCTGAGAATGGTATGGGATACAGTTATATTCGTATCTCGATAGGGTGTTCTGATTTTTCATTATCTGAATATACGTATTGCGATACACCCGGTATAGCGAATTTTGCTATTCAGGAAGAAGAAAGAAAATATATTTTCCCTGTTTTGAAAGAAATACTAAGCATTAATCCTCATGTTAAGATCATGGCTTCTCCTTGGACTGCACCTCGTTGGATGAAAGTTAATAATCTTACCGATCTTCAACCCTATAATTCATGGACAAGCGGACAGTTAAATCCTTTATTCTATCAAGATTATGCCGAGTATTTTGTGAAATATATTAAAGCCATGCAGCAGGAGGGATTTGAGATTGAAGCCGTGACAATTCAAAATGAACCATTAAACAGAGGGAATTCTGCTTCGATGTTCATGACGTGGCAAGAGCAAGCGGTTTTTATAAAATCGGCATTAGGTCCGAAATTCAGAGAGAATGGCATTAAAACCAAAATTGTCGTGTATGATCATAATTACGACTATGATGCTTGGAAGCCGGATTCTAAGGATCAAACAAAGTATCCTTTGCACATCTATGCCGATGATGAAGCTGCTCAATACGTAGATGGCGCTGCTTACCATGCTTATGGTGGAGATAAAAGTGAATTATTGGAAATTCATAATAGTCGACCGGATAAAAACTTGTATTTTACCGAAATTTCAATCGGTCTTTGGGGTGAAGGATACAAATTTGGGGATGATTTGATGTGGAATCTAAGAGAAGTAGGCATAGGTACGCTAAATAATTGGTCTAAATCGGTAATCGTGTGGAATTTCATGTTGGATGATAAGCATGGACCATACAGGCCAGGAGGTTGCGATATGTGTTTAGGTGCAGTTGATATCAGTTCTTCCGATTATTCAACGGTAAAAAAGAACAGCCACTATTATGATGTAGCACATTTATCAAAAGTGATTAAACCGGGGGCTTATCGAATTAAGTCTTCCGATCTGAATATAAGTGGTCTAACCTATGTAGCAGCGTTAAATCCGGATCAATCCTTTGGGATGGTTGTTTTAAATGAACAAACTTCATCGCAACATGTTACGATTGACGATGGAAATCACACATTTAGTTATGTGTTACCACCTCGATCGGTAGTTTCTTTTCATTGGGAATAAGTGATTTTAATTAGTTGTACGCATAAAAAAATAATCATATGAAGCACACAAATATTTCTATATTCTTATTTTTGGGGTTGATACTAGCTTCTTTTTTGGCATGTGATGAGGATGTTGAATTTCCGGGAAAACCTGGAAATCCTCAAATAATTGAAGCACAAATTGTATCGACAGCTTTTTTTGGAGACAGCATTCCTTTTACTGCTACTGTTACAGATCCCAAAGTTCCTTTATCGACGTTGAAAGCGCAGTTATTTTATGGCGATGTTAAAGTTTCGGAGACCACCATCAGGACAAAACAGGATGGCACTTATTCAGGAAAAATTTTTGCTCCATTTTTAAAAGAGGTACCGGATGGGAAAGCAACATTGAAATTGATTCTTCAAGATATTCATTTTACAACGGTTGAACAGGATCTTCCTATTTTTTTAACAAGACCGCAGTTTGAATATGTCTTACTGGTTACGGTTACCGATGACACACTGAGATTGGATCGAAAAGAAGATAATTTATATTCGACTTTGACCGATCCAAGTATGCCTCAACTCCTAAAAGGGGTGATCGTTACTCCAAAGTACGGTGCAAATGGCAATCCCATAATTTTCGGATGGGAAAATAACGGAATTAAAGAGGGAGCATCTACGCCAATAACTTTTTTAAGTTTACAAAGCAGTCCTTATGAAATAACATTTAATGCTTTTTCCTATACAAGAACTCCTTTTACTGAATATAAGGTGAATGGTAAAAGTATGGATTTTGTTGATGGAAAGTTTCAAGCCGATATAGATTTGAAAAAAGGAGACATGTTGACGTTTGAAAATATATTGAATGTTTCTCATTTTTGGATTGACCCCGACTTTTTTAACGTAACGAATGACGGACATATTCGATTTGCTGCAATCGATGGTAAATATCGCATTATCGTTGAAGAAGAAGGTATTCCGTATTTCAGGGTGCAAACGTTAGATAAAAACGGGAATAAAGCTGTCATGAAAGAAGATGGATCGGGTGCGATATGGATTGCCGGATGGGGAATCGCCAAACCTGCGATGACTACCGGTCAACCGGGTTGGAATCCGGGGAAAATGCTTTGTATGGCTCCGGTAGAACCTAAGATATATCGCATGACAGTAACAGCAAGTGACGAACAAGGGTTGGGGCAGATTCGCTCCGATTGGATCGGATTCAAATTCTTCTATCAAGATGATTGGGGAGATGAATTCAAGAAAGCCAATTATGCTGAAACAAAAGGGCTTATTCCTTCGGTCATTACAATTTCAGATTCAGGAGATTTGGAATTTGCTCCCAATCAACAGTTAGAAGACGGAAAAACGTATGTCATAACTATTGACTGTACGAATGGTCCAACACAAGCCATTATTTCGATTGAAAAGAAATTATAAAAAGGGAATTTCAACTTAAGAAGAGAAAAATATCTTGTTCATTGCAATTTTTCACTAAAACATCGGTCGATCGTAAAAGATGGCCGATGTTTATTTTGTTAACCCAACATTACTTACATGCGTTCGGGCACTTCGATTCCCAATAGCGACATGCCCCGCTTTATGATGGAGGCAATGTTTTTTGAAAGCAGAAGGCGAAAATCGCGAAGTGCCGTGTTTTCCTCTCTCAAAATGGGGAAATCGTGGTAAAATTGGTTGTATTCTTTTGCCAGATCGTACACATAGTTAGCGATAAGCGAAATATTATATTCCTCTCCGGCTTGTTTTACAATATTGGCAAAGTCGGCAAGCAATTGCACCAATCCTTTTTCCTTTTCGGAAAGTAAAACCGATGTATCCGGTTTT
>JAAZMQ010000018.1 GCA_012798745.1 Bacteroidales bacterium | reverse complement strand
CCCCAAGTCGTTATAGTGGCGCGTATAGTTCAACGGTTCCCTTTGTACCAAGTCCAAATCGACGCCGTTCCACGCCTGATACGTTTTTTCCTTTCCTGCGAAAGTGAGCAATTTAATCAGCGTTTTATCGGCCGAGTAAGCGCCGGAAAGATAATACGATTGCATATCCACCCATGCCCGGTCGATGTAGCCATCGGAGTTGACCACAGAATAGCGCCCGTCAACGACAAAGTGATCATTGATGAGACCCGATCCGGCTTTTACCGTTGTTCTGATGGTATTAAACGATCCGCCACTTGTGCCTATTTCCGCATAGGGTTGAAGCCGGATATGATCTGTTTTCATATTTACGCTTGCTCCGAATGCAGCGGCTCCGTTGGTCGAAGTACCCACGCCGCGCTGTATCTGCATGGACGAAAGCGAGGAGGCAAAGTCGGGAAGGTCCACGAAAAACGCTCCGTGCGACTCCGGATCGTTATATGGAATGCCATTGATGGTGATGTTAATACGGTTCACGTCCGTTCCGCGTACCCGAAAAGCGGTGTATCCGATTCCCGTTCCGGCATCGGAAGTAACGGTTACCGAAGGGGTCAGTGCAATAATGTAAGGGATATCCCTTCCAAAATTATTTTTCTTGATGACGTCTTCCGGAATATCCGAAAAGGATATCGGTGTAGTTTGTTTGGCACGTGTGGCAGAAATTACCACCTCTTCGAGTTGAATGTTTTTTAACGTGTCGGGTTGCATCTCCTCTGCAACCAAAGGACATAGCGCAGTGAGTCCTGAAAGCGCAATAAAAACCTTTTTCATTTGACAATTAATTTTTGGTATCCGGTACTTTTAAATTGCCGGATAACGCTTGTGATACAAAAAAGGGGATTGAATAAGAGAAAAATACCGTAAAAAAATTAAAGTCGCAGAGGCGAGCTTTTTTCTTTTCCCTACGCCGGCATTATCCGGATCAGGTGATTGGGTATGATCTCAGCCCGTTGTTATAAGGCACCCCTTGTTGATTTGAGAATGCAAAGATAAGGATATTTTTTAAATTTCCTCTGTAGCAGCATTGTAATTTTCATAAATACGAAGATTGTAAACTCCATTCTTTCCTTTTTGCTTGTTTATGAATTGCGTAGCATCTCTTTTGCCAATATGGAATATAAGTTTGTAGGAGCAACAAAATTTTTCCTACTTGAATTCAATTTTAAATCCGGGCACAGGAACTTTCTCTACCGCCAATTTGGATGGATTATTTATCACCAATGCATCATCCGACTGCTTCCATTTTATGGCTTCGCCACTTCCCAGCATCTTAACCGACTTTATTGTCTTTCCATTGACAGAAGACTTCTTCCCCAGCGAAACAATTTTTATTTTTCCTGACGGTTTGCCCAAACAAAATGCATAAAGAGCGTCCTCTTTGGTAGTGAACCGGATGTCTTCAGCTGTATATTTCATCTTGTCTTCATTAAAACTGCCGCTTTTTACCACAGTTCCGTCTGCCGGATGTTCTCCGAATATCTTCCACGGACGCGTACCGTAAATACCTTCTCCGTTCACAGACATCCACTGACCGATCTCTTCGACTATCTGAAGCACATCTGCCTCGATATCTCCTTCCGGTGTTTGGACGATATTGATTAAAAGATTACCGTTTTTACTCACCACATCCACCAGCATCTTAATCACATCGGCTGACGTTTTGTATTCCTGACCGGTGCGATAATACCAGTCCCCGATGGAGGTGTCGATCTGCCAAGGAATCTCACTAATGGAATCTTTCAATCCTCGCTCAATATCTTCTACCCACATTCCTTGTGAAGCCTGCTTGCAAGTATAAACTGCCT
>JAAZMQ010000179.1 GCA_012798745.1 Bacteroidales bacterium | reverse complement strand
TACCTCCTCACCCATCAACATGGAAAAAACCATATCGGCATCGGCCGCATTCTCGATGGTTACCTGGCGCAATGTTCTGCGTTGCGGATTCATCGTGGTTTCCCAAAGTTGTTCGGCATTCATTTCTCCTAACCCTTTATAACGTTGAGAATGAATGGCATTTTCGTTCCCGTCCGCATACTTATCGATGAAAACCTGACGCTGACGTTCATCCCAGCAATATTCTTCAATTTTCCCTTTTTTACAAAGATACAAAGGAGGGGTTGCAATATACACATATCCCCTTTCGATCAAAGGCCTCATATGTCGGAAGAAAAAGGTAAGAATCAATGTGGCAATATGGCTCCCGTCCACATCAGCATCGGTCATAATAATGATTTTATGATAACGAAGTTTCTCCAGATTCAATTCTTTAGGATCCTCTTCCGTTCCAATGGTAACACCCAAGGCGGTATAGATATTGCGAATTTCTTCACTTTCCAATACCTTATGTGGCATGGCTTTTTCCACATTTAAAATTTTACCGCGAAGCGGAAGGATGGCTTGGAAATTGCGATCTCGTCCCTGCTTTGCTGTTCCGCCTGCTGAATCTCCCTCCACGAGGAAAATTTCGCATTTTTCGGGATCTTTCTCTGAACAATCAGCCAATTTACCCGGTAATCCCCCACCCGATAAGGGTGATTTGCGCTGTATCATCTCGCGAGCCTTGCGTGCAGCATGACGTGCCGTTGCAGCTAACACAACTTTTTCTATAATAATTTTCGCTTCTTTGGGATGTTCTTCCAAATAATATCCCAATGCTTCGGCGATTGCCTGATCAACAGCACCAATTACTTCACTATTTCCTAACTTGGTTTTTGTCTGACCTTCAAACTGCGGCTCTGCTACTTTTACCGATAAAACAGCAGTTAATCCTTCCCGAAAATCTTCTCCGCTAATTTCCACCTTTGCTTTTTCGAGCATTTTGGAATCTTCGGCATATTTTTTTAGCGTACGCGAAAGTCCGCGACGGAAACCCGTCAGATGAGTTCCCCCTTCTATTGTATTAATATTGTTGACATATGAAAATACATTCTCATTGAAAGAAGTATTGTATGTCATTGCTATTTCTACAGGGATTCCTTGCTTTTCGGTTACAATATGAATCGGCTCGGAGATCAAAGGCTCTTTAGTTCGATCGATATATTGTACAAATTCTTTTAATCCTTTTTCTGAATAAAACCGTTCGCTTCTGTACGAACCATCATCTTTAACTACTCTTTTATCGGTAATTGTAAGTGTTATCCCTGCATTCAGAAAAGCTAATTCACGCAAACGTGTTGCAAGAATATCATAACGGAACTCCAATACTTTAAAAATAGTATCGTCCGGTTTAAATGTAATAATTGTGCCTGTCTTATCTGTTTCTCCAATTACCTTCACCTCCATATACGGTTTTCCGCGTGAATATTCCTGCATATATATCTTCCCATTTCGATGAACTTCTACTTTTAAATAGGCCGACAAAGCATTTACACAAGAAACCCCTACACCATGAAGACCTCCGGAAACTTTATAGCTTCCCTTATCGAACTTCCCTCCGGCATGCAGTACAGTGAGAACAACCTCAAGAGCCGATTTTTTTTCTTTTTCGTGAAAATCCACGGGGATACCCCGTCCATCATCTTTAACGGTAACGGAATTATCTTCATTAATAATTACATGTATTTCCTTACAATAACCAGCAAGTGCTTCATCAATGGAATTATCGACCACCTCATAAACCAGATGATGCAAACCTCTTTCGTTTACATCTCCAATATACATTGCAGGCCGTTTGCGAACGGCCTCCAAACCTTCAAGCACTTGGATATTTTGCGCAGAATACACCGGACTTACCGATTGTTTTTGTTTTTCAGTCATTTTATATCGTTAAAAATTAATACGTTAAATTTGTTCAAAATCAATTTATTTGACCTACAAATATACAAAAAAAACACCCAATTGACAAGTTTTTCGCCCCTTTTGTATTCATTATATTATCCTGATTTTTAATGCTTCTATTAACAAAAAATATTCCCAAGACTGATAAAATAACTGACTCAAAAAAGTTTTTCCCACACAATTAAGAAACGCAAAAAAAGCCGAACCCTTTTGAGCCCGGCTTCAATTATAGAAAGTCAATCTAAAAAATTATGTCAGCTTATTAACATGAGCTGCCATCTTCGATTTCAGATTATTAGCTTTATTACGATGTATTACATTTTTCTTGGCAAGCTTATCCACCATAGAACATACTCGAGGATACATCTGCAACGCCTCCTCTTTGGAGGTTGTATTACGCAGCTTACGAATTGCGGTTCTTGTGGAACGAGCCGCATAACGATTGGATAATCGATGCGCTTTTGCTTGTCTGATTCTTTTTTCTGCCGATTTATGATTTGCCATATTTTTGTTTTAGCTTCTTTTATTAATTTAAGTAGCCTATAGGGGAATCGAACCCCTCTTTCAAGAATGAAAATCTTGCGTCCTAGCCGATAGACGAATAGGCCCTGTATTTTTTTAATTTATATGATGTATTTTGTGAAAAATCTCCGCTCAATTTGCGGGTGCAAATATAGAACCTTTTTCTTTAATAACAAAACTTTCAATTCATTTTTTAGTAATGTAGAGTCAACCGGCAAGTGCGAATTTACACTAAATGTTTGTAAAACTCATTTTTTGGTGAATTAAAATCCAATTTCTCTCGAGGTCTTCGGTTTAGTTTGTACTGAATTTTTTTGATGTCCTCATCCGAATAATCTTTAAACGATGCTCTTTTTGGGATATATTGTCTG
>JAAZMQ010000178.1 GCA_012798745.1 Bacteroidales bacterium | reverse complement strand
TGCGAACTGACGGGGATTTCTGAAATTCCTGAAAATGTGGATGGGAAAAGCATCGTGCCGCTTTTATTAAAGCCTGAGAAAAAGCAGGATTACGAAAGACCGCTTTTTTGGCACTACCCGCATTTCTCAAACCAGTTGGGTCGCCCGGCCGGTTCAGTTCGAGTGGGTGATTTCAAACTGATAGAATTGTATGAAACCGGTACACTTGAATTGTACAACCTGGAGGAGGATATTTCGGAATCGAATGACCTTTCGGATGCAATGAAGGCAAAAACAAACGAAATGTACCGGTTGCTGACTGAATGGCGAAAAAGTGTAAATGCACAAATGCCGGTTCCAAATCCTGATTATCAACCACCAAGTAATTGAGGGATAAAAACAAAATTGAAACGTAAATTCAAGTAAAATGAGAAATATGTATGAAAAATATTTCATAAAACGTTTTGGTACGGCAGTTATAACCGGTGTAACATTGCTGACTGCTTCGTCGTGCAACGAAAAGCAGGGAAAAACACGTCGGCCTAACATCATTTACATCATGGCCGATGACCTCGGGTACAGTGATTTGGGCTGTTACAGCGCCCTGCGGATTCAAACGCCAACTGGCTGAGCAGATGCCCGAAAAGGTGGCCGAACTGCTTCCGCTTTTCAGTCAAAATCACACGGAAAGCCCGTGGTTTACATTCATACCTTAAAAAATAGTTGAAAATGAAAAATTGTTTTTTTACCGGAGTGACAAGATTTTTTAGTGTTGCAGGAATGTTTTTACTGCTGAATTCATCTTGCACGAACCCTCAAATTAAACCGGTTAATTCAAATGCCACAACCGAAGCACGGAAATTGTTGGAGTATCTTTATTCCATCAGTGGAAAACAAATTCTTTCGGGGCAACACAATTATCCGCATGAGTTGACCCGTTCAACCGATTCCATTGTTGCAATCACGGGAAAAACTCCTGTGGTTTGGGGCACCGATCTATCTCACATGAGTGAAGCCCTGTTTGAAGAAGCTCAGCGCCAATATCAGAATGGCTCGATAATTACACTGATGTACCATCAGGTAAAACCATTTCACCATGACAGTATGGGTTTTTCTCGTAGTGTTCAGGGAATGGTAACCGACGAAGAATGGGAACAAATTGTCACTCCCGGTACCCCTTACCATGTTATGTGGCTCGAAAAAATCGACCGACGTGCAGAATTCCTGAAAAAATTCAGGGATGCCGGAATTCCTGTGCTTTGGAGACCTTATCATGAAATGAACGGAATGTGGTTTTGGTATGGGAACCGTTCGGGAAAAAACGGGATACAGAAATTGTGGAAAATGATGTATGACAGGTATGTGAACTATCATCATCTGAATAATTTGATTTGGGTTTGGAACGCCAATGCTCCCCGTGACTGGAAAGATGACGAAGCCTATGCCTATGAACTTTTTTACCCGGGTAATGAATATGTTGATGTACTTGCAGCCGATATTTACAAAAATGATTATAAGCAGTCGCATCATGATCAGTTACTGGAGCTTGGGAAAGGAAAAGTTATTGCGTTGGGTGAAGTTGGAGTTTTACCTACCCTTGAAATACTGGAACAGCAGCCCCAATGGACCTGGTTTATGTGCTGGGCGCATTTCCCGTGGACACACAACACCCGCGACCAGGTGCGGGCAATTTACGACCACCCAAGAACAATTACCCTCGACGAAATCAGCCTGAAAGAAATCCTGAAATAAAAACCAACCTTTTTAATCATGAAACAATTCACAATTCGATTTGTAACCATTTTTCTGATTATCATTCGGTTTGAAGTATTTGCACAAGAAGCCATCTGGGTTTCCTATCCTTCGGCCAATCAAACGGTTTATGGTGTTTATCATTTCCGGAAAACCTTCGATTTGGAGAAAGTGCCTGAAAAGCTGATAATCTATGTTTCGGCTGATAATCGCTACAATTTGTTTGTGAACGGGCAACGGGTTTGTTATGGTCCGGCAAAAGGCGATTTACAAACCTACAAGTACGATGTTATCGATATTGCACCTTTTTTGCGTCGCGGAGAAAACTTGCTTGCAGCACTGGTATATAATGGAGGAGAGGATAAACCGCTGGCTTTTATTTCTTCTCAAACCGCTTTTATGCTTCAGGTTGAAAATGAAAAATTTAACCGGATCAATACAGGTACGGAGTGGAAAGTTTATAAAAATCCGGGTTACAAAGTAATTTCATATGACGAAATGTTATTCGATGAGCGTTGGTTTTACGGCTTTTATGCCTGCGGGGGAGGCGACGAGGTTTTTGCCGAAAAGTATCCGTGGGGCTGGGAAACGACCAGTTTTGACGACAATAACTGGCTGGCTGCTGAATCGTTGGAATTCGACAAACAACCTCCTTGGAATCTTGTTCCACGAAACATTCCTTTTATGGCCGGCCACCTGGTTTATCCTTCCAAAATTAGAAAAATAACCGGTATCGGTATTCCCACCGGAGAATGGAATGGTCAAACTCCATTAATTGTGCCC
>JAAZMQ010000177.1 GCA_012798745.1 Bacteroidales bacterium | reverse complement strand
TCGGAGTATTCACTCTCGATCCGGGGGATGGATACCTTTATGTATTTTATTCCGCCTTGTGCCCAACCGAATAGATATCGGCAGGATATTTTGGGTTGGCAACTCCACTTCAACGCCCTCAACCTTTCGTCGGTGCGAGCGAAACGAAATTTTTTCGCCGTGATTCGAATTTCTCCTGTCCGTCAGGAATTTTTTATTCTTCTACGAAAAGCGAGGTTAGAGGGCATGAAAATTTTATCCCTTTTCGGAAGGTAAGTGTTAACATTTATTAATTAAATTCCCCTGTTAGGAAATCCGACGAGCCTGAAAAAATTTTATTTTCTACCGGAAAATCCGACAAGCACACTTTGGCGCTTTTTTTATGCAAAAATGAGTGTATTTTGAGGGTAAATCGGTCTTATTTGTTAAAGAATATTGTTAGAAAACGAGAAAAACAATGTTTTTACGTGCGTCTGAAAATCCGAAGAAAGATAAAAAAATTTTACCCTGCCGTCGGAAAACGATATTACAGGTATTTAAAGCCCTTTTTTCAAAAAATACCGTTCATCCCGTTACCGGCGAGCAGACGTACGGGGCTATTTTTGCCGCAACATCGGTCATGTGCCCTTTTCCCGTCGCTGCAAGACTTCCATAAAGGGTAACCCGATACTTGTCGACGTGCGGATTTCTCTCGGCAAACAGCTTTGCCGCATTCTTCGGACCTATGGTATGGCTGCTCGAAGGGCCGTTGCCAATTCGGTATAATTCTTTTAGTGTTTCCATTTTCGATATGTATTTACCGGACGCAACAAAGATAAAGAAAAAACCTTATATCGTCAGTCGGTGTTTCCCATGTACCACTTTTTAAAATCGCCACTACGTGCCCTGCTGACAATGATTCGCTCGGGAGTTTCTACCGATAGGTTAACCGATAACCTTCCTCCAAACCAAACGGTTAGATCTGCAATAGCACGATGAGAAACAATATACTGCCGGTTTGCCCTAAAAAACAGCGAGGAGTCCAATTGCCTACACAACTCGTCCAACGACGCATCCATCGTATACATCTGCTCATTGAAGCAAACAATTCTTGCCATTTTATACTCGGTATAAATGAATGCGATTTCCTCTATGGGGAGAGGGATAAGCTTATCTTTATAAGGGATGAGAAAATGTTTTCGGTGAGAGCTTTTTGTCTCGCGAATAGAAGACACGATTTTTTCTACTAAATCGGCATTATTATCCTTGAAAGAAAAAACCTTCAGTTTGTCCAACGCCTTACTCAGGCTCTTTTTGTTGATGGGCTTAAGCAGATAATCGATGCTGTTTACCTCAAAAGCTTTCAGTGCATATTCATCGTAAGCCGTGGTGAAAATTATGGGACAACGAATCTCCGTTTTATCAAAAATAGCAAATGAGTCGCCATCGGCAAGGTGAATATCCATAAACACCAAATCGGGGTGAGGATTGGCCGAAAACCATTCGACACTCTCATCGACGCTCTGCAACACAGCAACAATTGAAATATCATTGTTCAACTGACCGATCAATCGCTCAAGACTGCGGGCAGCCATAAATTCATCTTCTACAATAACAGCTTTCATTCTTATATCTTCTTATACCTTTTAAATATTAACAACACATAAAACCTGTAATCATCGTCAATCGCTTTCTACAGTACGGACGTTTCCGCAACTCAAATTACACCGGTACGTTGATCAATTTATCTTTATCTATGCTTTTTATCAGTGGTATCTCAACAGAAAAACACTCCTCGTCGGCCTGCACCACAATCTCTTTTCCAAACATCAGTCTGTAACACTCGTTCAGGTTGGTCAACCCGATTCCGCGGCTATCTTGCACGCTCTGCTTGGGTTGTAAATTATTTTCTACCCGTATTGTTTCATCAGGTGTGCTTTTGACAACGATCCTGAGCGGATTTTTTCGGCTGACGACATTGTGTTTGACCGCATTCTCAATCAATAGCTGCAAACCAAACGGTACAATGAAATAATCTTTATGATTGTCGTCGATGCTGCATTCTACCGACAACCCATTGTTGTACCTGATCTTCATGAGATAAACATACGAATCGATAAATTGCAGTTCTTCCGAAACTCGTGTTACAGTGCGGTCTTGCATAGTGTAACGAAAAACGGCAGACAGTTGCTCAACATATTCGTGTGCGCGCTCATCGTCATATCCGATTAATCCGTTGAGTGTATTAAGGGAGTTGAAAAGAAAGTGGGGGTCGGTCTGATTTTTTAGTGCGTTGTATCGGTTACGAAGATTTTCAATAACCAAATTTTGATTCTCTGTCACACTTTTTTGATTCTGATTAATCAAATATATCAGGGCGGTGAAGAGAAATGAAATAATGAGTATGGTTACATCTTTTACATAATGAAGGGTAGAATACACCTTACCGGAAACCCTGCCCCGATACCACCACCACTGCATTTTAGAAAACACCGGGCTGAAAATGGCAACAATAAGAAACAGCAATACCAGCATTATCCACATCTTGTACGGGTTGTTTGCGTATCGTGTAATAGCCCAAAACTGAAATCGAAACAGAAAGTAAAAAAGGAGCGTGTTTAAAAGGAGCGATATAACCGATTTTATGGATATCAACTCGGCAATACGCATATTTTTGCTGTCGATTGATATGGCGTATATTGACGATGAGAGCAAGATGAAGGCCAAAACAAAACTCAAAATAATAGCAGCGGTAAGGGCTGTTTTCTTATCGTAACTCAAGAAAAAAAACTGTTCTTTTCGCAATTTCATATACAAACTTTTTTGAAAAACATATTGTGGTCACAGCCTATAACTTTTTCGCTTTGTTCGGCTCATGACACCCGACAGCAAATGTATAAAAAAACTACTTCCGATGCACCCCATGAGTACCGGTTGGAAAAAACTCAACAAATTGTTCATGCAAACGATGATCAATTTGTTGAGTCAATTTACCGGACACGACATTATCCAAACATCACCATTCTCCCTCATCTCTCGTGTCGTAGTCCGGTAAACATATTTAGAATCGATAACCTAATCCTAAGCTTACAACTTGGCTACGCAATTTTGAATCATCTTTGAGCCTGTCAAGCTGATTGATAACTCCTACCTGATAAGTAGCATTGATCTGGATTTTGTTATCAAACTCATAACCCAACAATGCACCAAATCCAAAATCCCAACGTTTCATCTCTTTATCGCCATCAACCTTTTTGTAAAGATCAATTTTTTCGCCATTTTCGATTTTTCTCTTTGCATCGAATCCGAATCCGACAAAGGGACCAACACCGCCATAGAAACGTCCGTTACCCAGTTCGGTTTGTCCTATTGCATATACAGGAAGCTGCATTCCCCACTGTTTGAATTTATCGTTTTGGGCACCTTCTTTTTTTATTTTCGATGCTCTGTGAAAAAACGATAACTCGGGTTGAATGGCAAAATTTTCATGCAAATCGATCTTCATAAAGCCCCCAACATTGGGTCCCGCTTTCATCCTGCTGCTGTACTCACCCAAATCGGACAAGAAGAAGTTTGACATATTAAGCTCTGCCTTAACTCCATAGCTAATGGGCACTTGAGCATTCACTTTTACCAAACCTGCTGTCATCAAAAGTGACAAACATACGAAATAAATCTTTTTCATTTTCATTGTTTTTATCATTTAATTGTTAGTAAATCAGAAACAAATTCTTCATTCACTGTTTTGTTGGTACAAAGTTAGGTTTGGAAAAGCCTTTTGGTTCAGATATCGTACTCAACTGCTGTTTTTCAGCACCGAAACGCAATAAAGTTTGACCGAAACAAAAAAGCGCCTCGAAATGAGACGCTTTTTAAATATGTATATCGAAAAAATTCGATTAATAATCGCCGTTTACTTTTGCCATGTGGGCAATCAGATCGAGTACTTTGCAGGAATATCCCCATTCGTTGTCGTACCAGCTGATCACTTTCACGAATGTCGGGCTCAATTGAATACCGGCTTTTTCGTCGAAAATGGAAGTGCGGGGATCGCCAATGAAGTCGCTCGATACCACATCTTCGTCGGTGTATCCGAGAATACCTTTCAATTCGCCTTCCGAAGCTTCTTTCATGGCCTTGCAAATCTCTTCATAAGTAGTTTCTTTTGCCAAACGTACCGTTAAATCCACAACAGAAACATCAATGGTGGGAACACGCATCGACATGCCGGTGAGTTTTCCGTTCAATTCGGGAATCACTTTACCTACTGCTTTGGCAGCACCGGTGGATGAAGGAATAATGTTGGCAGAAGCTGCACGGCCACCTCTCCAATCTTTCTTTGAAGGACCGTCAACGGTTTTCTGAGTGGCTGTGGTAGAGTGAACAGTGGTCATCAAGCCTTCGAGTACACCGAAATTGTCGTGAAGTACTTTGGTAATTGGTGCAAGACAGTTGGTTGTACAGGAAGCGTTGGATACAAACTGTTCGCCTTTGGTATATGTTTTTTCGTTTACACCACATACATACATACGGGTATCGTCTTTCGAAGGTGCAGACATTACTACATACTTGGCACCTGCGGCGATATGACCTTTGGCTTTCTCCTTGGTAAGGAACAAACCGGTGGATTCCACTACGTAATCGGCTCCAATCTCACCCCATTTCAGGTTGGCAGGATCGGCCTCGCAAGTAACACGAACAGTTTTGCCGTTTACCACCAGGTTGCCGTCTTTTACTTCGATGGTTCCTTTAAACTGTCCGTGAACAGTATCGTATTTCAACATATAAGCGATGTAATCTACATCGAGCAAATCGTTGACACCTACTACTTGAATATCGTCTCTTGTTTGTGCTGCACGGAAAACCAAACGTCCGATACGTCCGAATCCGTTGATACCTACTTTAATCATAATCTTAAAATTTATTT
>JAAZMQ010000176.1 GCA_012798745.1 Bacteroidales bacterium | reverse complement strand
TTTCTCCCGGCTGAAAAAAATCTATAGTACGCGCTTCCAATTGTTTTTTCTCTTCCTGTTTAGACTTATACTCCTCTTGAAATTCTGCCCATTTCTTTTCATCAAATATATCGAAATAAACAGAATACCGACAATCGTGGGTTTGATAAAACGGTTTAAAAACAATATCACGGGGGCGACCAACATCTTTCGTTTTAAAAGTATTTAGACGATCAGAAATCGGCTCCATCCACGTTTCCGGATTGCGATCATTCGTCATCAATACCGGCACATACAAAGGATCGGAAGCACTTGGATCATCAACAGGCCCTAATTGACCCGCCAGCACTAATGGACCATACATCAAAGCTACCCTGTCCTTGTTGTCAGGCATAGATTCCAATCGTAACGAGAAAGGAAATTCAACTTCTACTTTGTCACCCGATTGCCACGTATGGTTAATAGCAACAAAACTTTCAGGAGACTTTGATACCTTAATTTTCTTTCCGTTTAGTTTAACAGCAATTCCTTTTTCAGCCCAATAAGGATAACGAATCCGGAGGGTCAAGTCAACCGGTTTTTCGCATTCAAAAATGAATGAGGTGCTCTGTTCGTCCGGATAGCGGGTATCTTGTATCAGCCTCAATCCTTTTTCTTTCCAATGAAGTTCCGATGCAATAAACTGGCTTACAAATAATTCTTTATCATTATGATAAAAAATGTGCCATGGATATTTTGCATGATTTTCCATCCCCGTTCCTACACAACAGGTAAAGACAAAAGGATTTTGATAAGCTTTATACCCTCCCATTTCCAACGAGAGGTTATAAACCACATGTCCTGTTTCCGGATGTTGTGAAGACAGAATATGATTAAAAAGAGCCCGCTCGTAATAATCGGCTACTTCCGGCTCACCCTCCCATTTAAAAAGGTGATTAGAAAGCTTGAGCATATTATATACATTGCATGTTTCGGTTGTATTACTGCTAAGTCGATTGCTAAGGCTGTCGGGAGGTCCAAAATATTCGTGATCGCCATGCCCCCCTGTGACATAAGAATGATGATAAACAACCCGCTCCCAAAAAAACTCAGCGGTTTTTCGATCGATACTATCTCCTGTCAACTCGTAGCGTCGAGCTAATCCGATAATCTTCGGAATTTGTGTATTGGCATGAAGTCCCGGCAAAATATCGACACCCTCAGAAAGAGGATTCAAAACAGCCTCATGATGAAATATTCTTGAGATATCGAGGTATTCCTTCTCACCCGTAAGCGCATACAGTTCTGCATATGCCTCATTGATTCCCCCATGCTCACAATGAAGCACTTTTTGCACTTGGTCATGAGTAAGGTTTTCAACAATGGAACCCAGCCAATCGGCAAAGTTCTTATTTATTTGCAAAGCCTTTGCATTCCCACACAGTTTGTAAGCATCCATCAGTCCCATCATTATCTTGTGTTGGGTATAAATGGGTGCCCATATCCCATTAAGATCAAATCCGGCCGAACGAATATTTCCCTTGGCTATTTCTTCTTCGAAAATTTTCTTCCCGTCTTTAAAAGCACCGATATACCTGCCACCATTCGCCTTTTGAACAGTATCCAGCTCATCCACAATATAATTGACCCGATTAAGAAACTCGTCATTACCGGTCGTCTTATACATCATGGAGCATGCCGATAAATAATGCCCCAAACTATGGCCTGTCAATGATTCCGATTCCCAACCGCCATAGTGTTCTGCTTTCGGTTTTAACCCCGCTTCTATACGAAAATTGGCAAGAAAGCGGTCGGGCTCGTAATTTAAAAGTATTTTTTCATTGAGCTTCATCGCCCTTAAAAAAGGGCCTTCTCTTAATTTTACATCTCCCGGATCAAACTGTAAAGCCCTGAATGGCACAACTTCCGGACCATTCGTTTTTACATAATTTTTCTCCTCGGCGGATTTCCGACAAGCGTAAAATCCCATCATAATGCTGAAAAGAAAAACATGAACAATAATCACTTTCTTTTTCATACCTTCAGTTATTTATTAATTAAAATCATATACACACATACACACAAGCTAAATTAAAAAACAATACAACTATTCCCTTTGGATTTCTACTATTTTCTCTTTCGTAATAAGCGGTATCTCATAGAGATCACGATTATTTTTTGAAAAACCTTTGGGAATGTACTTTTTTGAATCTCCATCAGGATAAGGCGTAATCCGCAACAAAGCTTGCGGAGTGAACTCATTTGCAGGCTCAAGCACAATACGAATTTTCCCGGTTTGAGGATGATAGGAAACCGACCTGAATTTACCGGCATCCAATACCAATTCTATTCCTTCAGCTGCAATAAAGATACGCGAACGTGCGGCAGTAGTTGCCTCCAGCGTAATCCAATCACTCTTTTGAGTGACATTCCCTCCAAAAGCCAGCCAGCCGAAATCATTATGATGCACTAGAAAGGAAGCCGTATTCACCGCATAACCAAAAAAACCCGGTCCATAATCGCCCGAAATACCATCTATACATAAAGTCGAAGGAAAAGAGTGGAACGCACAGGGAGCAAAACCTTCCTCCGTGATATTAGAGAGAGCACCCATCAAACCACCATATCCCACACGCAGAAGATAAAAATCATTCGGTGTTTCTTTAAAAGCATGCAAAACAGGTATTGCATTTAAAGCCGATCCGTAATGATGAATCTGACGTTCAATACGCGATAATTTTCCGGCATAAAGAAAATCCCAATACCGACGTGCGCATCCATTGTATCCCCAATGAGGAAGAGTAGGCATATAAGCCAAAATAGCTTTGAGTGTTACAGCTGCTTTTTGATCGAATCCAAAATATTTAGACCACATATACACCTCTTCTTGTCCGGTAGAATCCCACGGCATTTCACTGCCGAAGGGATAATTAAGCGAAAACCAATGCTCAGCACGTTTTTTCATAACCGATTCGAGTGTTTTTGCCTGACCCGACCAACCTTCTCTTTGTAAATCATCCAACACGAAGAGAAAAACAGTGCCCTCCATTTGTCCGAACTGAGCATAATACGGAGCATATTCTATCATGGCCATAGCAGTTTGAAAAGCCCGGTTCAAATACCACTCCCAAGGACGTTGAGTTACCAACCCCTTGTAATTACGTGCCAAACGATACATCACCCAATGAGCAGCTGCAACATGGGGATAATTATAAGAACGTCCCACCGATTCCGCTTCTTTTTTACTCCATGCCGACCACGTACTATAATCAATATCTTCCCTATAAGTA
>JAAZMQ010000175.1 GCA_012798745.1 Bacteroidales bacterium | reverse complement strand
AAGAATATGAAACGAATCGCTATCCTTTTTTGTTTAGCGGGGATTCTTTTATCATGCAGTGAAAAGGAATCTTTGGTTACCATTGCGGTAACCAATTCTTCTTCTTTTGATCGACATTATGAGATGGTCGAAATTCCATGGGATAGTATTTGTCTAAAATTAATGTTGGCAAATAATCAAAAAATAATTGTATTGGATAGTGCCGATCAGCAGATTCCTTATCAGATTATTACTGAAGGAACTGCGGAAAATCTGAAATTGATATTTCTTGCTGATGTTGGAGCGAGAGATAGAGCGATATATCGAGTAAAGAAAGGTGAACCGCAAGCATTTGCTCCGATGGTTTATGGACGCTTTGTTCCTGAACGTAAAGATGATTTCGCCTGGGAAAACAATCGGGTTGCCTTTAGAGTATATGGTCCTGCTTTGGAAGCAACCGGCGAAATCAGCAACGGTATGGATTTTTGGGTTAAAAGGACCGATTCGCCGGTTATCGACAAATGGTATAAAAACGATCTCGCAGGTGTTGCTTCTTATCACGAGGATCACGGCGAAGGGTTGGATATGTATAAAGTGGGCAGAACACTTGGATTGGGTATGACAGCGCCCTATGTAGATGATACCTTATGTTTGGGACGTAATTTTACTGAATACAAAATTCTTGACGAAGGTCCGCTACGGTTTTCTTTTCAATTAAGTTATAAACCGTATGAAGCCGGAGGAAAAACGATTACCGAAACGCGAGTGATATCGTTGGATGCTTATAGTCATCTCAACCGGATTCAGAATATATTTGTCACTGACAGTACGGTTTCTGAAATGCAGGTGGCTACAGGTATCGTAATTGCGCAAGATGAGGATGAAGAGTTTTTCATGGATACCAAAAACGGAATAATGGGATATAAAGCACCCGAAGATAGCGTTAATGGAACTATTTATACAGGCGTTATTAATCCGCAGGGTTTTTTGTCGATCAAGGTTTCTCAAGGACATTTGTTGGGAATCAACAGTTACAAGCCCGGCACCAGATACGTCTATTATGCAGGAGGAGGGTGGAGTAAATTCGGTTTCGACAGTTTCGAAGATTGGATTACCTATTTGAAATTATATAAAAACAGATTAAATGAACCTTTAAAAATGGAGATACAATAAAAATGCAGAAAAAAGTTATCACTTTTGGGGAGATTATGCTCCGGTTGGCAACCCCGGGATATAATCGTTTTATTCAGTCTTCAATGTTGAATGCTACTTTTGGAGGTGGAGAAGCCAATGTGGCAGTTTCATTGGCGAATTACGGTATTCCTGTTGAGTTTGTTACTCGTTTGCCGGAAAACGAAATTGCCGAGTGGTGTATTTCTGAACTTCGGAAATTGAATGTAGGGACGAAAAATATTTTGCGCGGTGGAGACCGTGTAGGGATTTATTTTTTGGAAACAGGAGCGGTTGCCCGTCCTTCGAAAGTAATTTACGACCGAGCTCATTCGGCTGTTGCAGAAGTAGAAAAGGGCATGTTCGATTGGGAAGAAATTTTCAAGGATGCCAACTGGTTTCATTGGACAGGGATCACGCCCGCTATTTCGCAGGGTGCTGCCGATGTTTGTCTTGAAGCCATTCAAAAGGCAAACGAGATGGGTGTCACTGTTTCGTGTGATCTGAATTACCGTAAAAAACTTTGGAAATACGGTAAAAAAGCATCCGAAATTATGCCCGCTTTGGTGGCAGGTTGTGATATTATTTTGGGTAATGAAGAAGATGCCGAAAAAGTATTTGGCATAAAACCCGAAGGATTTCGAGTTGAACAAACAGGAGGGGAGATAGATGCAGCTCAATTTGAATCGGTTTGCAAACAATTGATGCAGCAATTTCCTCGTGCCAAAAAGGTAATCATTACGCTTCGGGGTTCAATCAACGCAAATCATAACACATGGGGAGGATGTTTGTATTCCGACAAATTATACCAATCGCGAAAATACGATATCACCCACATTGTGGATAGAGTTGGAGGTGGCGATGCTTTTATGGGCGGATTAATCTATGGATTGCTTACTTATCCCGGCGACGATCAGAAAGCACTTGATTTTGCGGTTGCAGCTTCCTGTTTGAAACATACTATTTACGGAGATTTTAATTTGGTATCGGTAAAAGAAGTTGAAACGTTGATGAAAGGCGATGCTTCGGGACGGGTTATCCGATAGAAAAAGTAAAATTTAAAACAAATGCAGAATTAATTAGTAAGATATGGCAAGATTTTCACGCATAGAAGTATATCGGATGATGATAGACACGGGACTTATTCCTGTGTTTTATCATTCCGATGTTGAAATAACGAAACAAGTAGTAAAGGCCTGTTATAAAGGTGGGGTTAGGGTTTTTGAATTCACCAACCGTGGTGATTTTGCTCAGGATGTTTTCGAGGAAGTTGTTAAATGGGCTGAAAAAGAATGTCCGGAAATGATATTGGGAGTGGGTTCCATTGTAGATGCGCCAACAGCAGCTTTATATATTCAGCTGGGTACAAATTTTGTTGTGGGACCTTTATTGAATCCGGATATATTTAAGGTTTGCAACCGCAGGCAGATTGCCTACTCTCCCGGCTGTGCCACCACAACAGAAATTGGTTATGCACAAGAATTAGGAGCAGAAATCGTTAAAGTGTTTCCCGGAGGTAATGTAGGGGGGCCGTCTTTTGTGAAAAGTATCAAAGGTCCCATGCCTTGGTCAAAAATCATGGTTACGGGTGGTGTTGAACCAACAGAAGAAAATCTTTCGGCATGGTTTAATGCGGGTGTTACCTGCGTGGGTATAGGTTCCAATCTATTCCCTAAAGAAATAATAAAAAATCAGAATTGGGATGCAATCACCGAGTTATGCAAAAACTGCCTTACTATCATTAAGAAGAATAAAAAGCCCTAATTAAAAATTATTAATATCATAAATCATGAGTAATATACAAGAAGAAAAAGTTAAAAAGACCAATTATCGTTGGGTAATAACTGCCATGTTGTTTTTTGCTACAACGATTAATTATCTAGATCGTCAGGTACTTTCGTTAACATGGAAAGATTTTATTGCACCTGAGTTTCACTGGACAAATAATGATTACGGCACCATTACAGGTTTGTTTTCCATATTTTATGCTGTTTTTATGCTGTTTGCGGGTAAATTTGTGGATTGGATGGATACAAAAAAAGGATACTTATGGTCGATAGGTATATGGTCTGCAGGAGCAGTACTTCATGCTTTTTGCGGTATTGCAACTGCGGGTATTGTTGCGGGTGAATGGACACTCAATTTTGAAGGTGCACGTCAAGCCATTGCATTAGTTAGCGATGTATCAAAAGTGGTCACGGTAAGTGTCTCTTTGTTCGTTTTTGCCCGCTTGATTCTTGCTATTGGAGAAGCCGGCAACTTCCCTGCGGCAATAAAAGCTACGGCTGAATATTTTCCTAAAAAAGATCGTGCTTTTGCTACCAGTATTTTCAATTCGGGTGCGACGATTGGTGCATTGTTGGCACCGCTTACTATCCCTTTCATAGCTAAAGCATGGGGATGGGAAATGGCATTTATTGTTATAGGTGCACTTGGCTTTTTGTGGATGGGAGTATGGGTTTTTGTGTATGAGAAACCTGAAAAGAACAAAAGAGTAAGTGCAGCAGAATTAGCCTATATTGAGCAAGATGACAGTGAAGAAGGGGCCGAAATGCAAAAAGATACAGGAGCAAAAGTTACGTATAAACAAGCATTTCGACACAGACAAACGTGGGCATTTGCAGTAGGTAAATTTATGACCGACGGTGTTTGGTGGTTTTTGTTATTCTGGATACCGGCTTATTTGAGTTCGGTTTATGGGCTGGATTCAACTGAGGCTGCGCCTCATATCTTTGTTGTATATTTAATTACCATGCTTTCAATTGTCGGAGGATGGCTGCCGAGCTATTTTGTGGATAAAAAGAAGATGGATCCGTATGCCGGACGAATGAAAGCAATGCTTATTTTTGCGTTTTTACCGGTATTGGTGTTATTTGCTCAGCCATTAGGTCATATTTCGGTTTGGCTGCCGGTGATTATCATTGGTATTGCCGGAGCTGCTCATCAGTCGTGGTCGGCTAATATTTTTTCTACAGTAGGCGATATGTTTCCCAAATATGCTGTGGCAACAATTACAGGTATTGGGGGCATGGCCGGCGGAATAAGTTCATTTCTTATAAATAAAGGATCGGGTGCTTTATTCGATTATTCTATTGAAACCAATTTGAGGTTTATGGGATTTGAAGGAATTGAAGCCGGTTACTTTATCATTTTTTGTATTTGTGCTTTCGCTTATCTTATCGGTTGGGTTATTATGAAAGCATTAGTACCTAAATATGAATTAATTAAAGAAATGTAATTGATTGAAATATGTGAGAAAAATAGAAAAGGTGGTGATCTAAATGATCCCACCTTTTTATATTAAACAAAATTTGATAATCAAAATTAGTTTTTATTCAAGATAAGTATATCCATATAATCCCGAACGATAGGTAGATAAAAATTCTTTTCCTTCCTCTACCGATATTTTTCCTTGTTTTACCGAACTCATTACCCACGTTTCAACTGCTCGAACGAGTTTTTTGGGATTATATTGCACATAATCCAGTACTTCAGCTACGGTTTCCCCATCAATTACCTGATCAATTTTATATCCGTTTTCATCGGCAAGTACGTGTACAACATTAGTATCACCAAATAAGTTATGCAGATCACCGAGAATTTCCTGATAAGCTCCAACCAGAAATACACCGAGATAGTATGGTTCATCCTTTTTCAAAGAGTGCACAGGTAAATAAGTTGAATGAAAACCATCCTGTGTGGTAAAATTTGCAATTTTCCCGTCCGAATCGCACGTAATATCTTGTAATGTGGCTATTCTATCCGGCTTTTCATCCAATCGATGAATAGGAATTATCGGGAAAATCTGGTCGATTGCCCAGGAGTCGGGCAGGGATTGGAATAACGAAAAGTTACAGAAATACTTGTCGGGCAGTAAACTCGCCAATTGTCGAAGTTCGTCCGGAGCGTGCTTGCTTCGATTAATAGAAAGGTTTATTTCGCGTGCAATGGAAAAATACAATTCCTCAACTTGTGCTCGCGTTTTCAAATCGAGCAGTCCTAAGCTAAACAAGTCGAGAGATTCTTCACGAATGTGTTGCGCATCGTGCCATGCTTCCAACATACGAGGCGGAGTAAGAGAATCCCAAATACCATAAAGTTCTTTCACCAGTTCGTGATCATCTTCCTGAATCTCTCTTTCTTTGTCCCATTGAGGGAGAGTAGCGGTTTCAAGTACTTCAAAAATGAGTACCGAATGATGAGCTGTCAATGCACGTCCCGATTCGGTAATGATATTTGGATGAGGGATGTTATTTTTATTGGCTACGTCCACAAAATAAAAAACAGCATCGTTTACGTATTCTTGAATCGAATAATTTGTGCTGTTTTCGGTGTATGACGAACGTGTGCCATCGTAATCTACGCCCAGCCCCCCGCCTACATCAACAAATTCTACATTGATTCCCATACGATGTAATTGTACGTAAAATTGAGCTGCTTCGCGAAGCGCTGTTTTGATACGTCTTATCTTGGTTATTTGGCTGCCGATATGAAAATGAATTAAACGCAGACAATCGGTCATTTTATGTTTCTTGAGTATGTTGATGGCTTCGAGCACTTCGCTGGAATTCAATCCGAATTTGCTCCCATCCCCTCCCGATTCTTCCCATTTTCCACTTCCCGAGCTGGCCAGTTTTATCCGGATTCCGATATTTGGTTTTACTTTCAGGCGTTTTGAAATTTCTATAATCAGATCGAGCTCATTCAGTTTTTCAACTACGATAAACACTTTTTTCCCCATTTTTTGAGCCAGTAAAGCCAATTCGATATAGTTTTCGTCTTTATATCCATTGCAAATGATAAGCGAATCGTTATTGACATTAATTGCCAATACGGCATGCAGCTCAGGTTTGGAGCCTGCTTCCAGTCCGATATTGAAACGTTTGCCACAAGTGACAATTTCCTCAACTACCTGGCGCATTTGATTTACTTTAATGGGATAAATGAGATAATTTTGTCCCTGATATTCGTATTCTTTCGATGCGGTTTTAAAACTGTTAGAGATTTTTTCGATTCGATCGTCTAAAATTTCGGGAAAACGCACCAGCACCGGTAGCGATACGTCACGCAAATAGAGTTCCCGCATTAAATCGTTTAGATCTATGCTATTACCGTTTTTTTTTCTGGGTGTTACTTGTACATGCCCTTTTTCGTTGATTGAAAAATAATCGTTACCCCAGCCATTGATGTTATATAATTCTTCAGAGTCTTCTATTCTCCATTTTCTCATTATAACAGAACACTTTATGGATAAATATAAATAATCTAGCAAATTGGATGCAAAAATACATAATAATTTTGTCTTATCGTTTGAAAATCACGGAAAAATAGATTAAACTTTAAATGAGTAACTCAAAATGAAAAAATAATTTCATATTTTTAATACCAATAAACCTTTTACTTACTTTTTCAGGAAAATTTTACACGTGCAATTTTATTTATGTGGGTAGTAATAGTAAAAGAATGTTGAAAAAATAAATAACACACTAATTATCTTGTTTGCCAACAAAAAATGAATTACTTAATGAACTGTTTTGTTAATTGATTTTTATTTTTTATCTTGGCAGGTAAGCGAAATGTCTTCTTAAATAACTTAACGATTTTTAAATCAGCCTTAAATTTTTATTTTAGAAAACTTTGTGATTTTGTGAAAAATGTATATCATTGAATATTAGGTAAATAATAAATTGAATTGGGGAATTTTTTAAATTCTTTTTTTTAAAAAAGTGATGATAGTTTCAGGATTATTCATAACTTTGCATTGAAACGAAAAAAAAAGAGTAAAAATAACACGAAAACAAAAATAAACTTATTCATTATATAAACAATAACTTTACAATGAAAAAGAAAGTATACACCTTTGACGAAGCATATAATACAGCTTTGGATTATTTTAAAGGCGACGAATTAGCTGCTAAAGTATGGGTAAACAAATATGCCCTGAAAAACAGCGAAGGGAAAATATACGAAAAATCGCCCGAAGACATGCATAGACGGTTGGCAAGGGAGATAGCCAGAGTCGAGAAGAAGTATCCTAATCCTTTAACTGAAAATGAATTATTTGATCTTTTCGATCATTTCAGATACATTATTCCTCAAGGAAGCCCGATGACCGGGATCGGGAATGATTATCAAATTGCTTCTCTATCAAATTGCTTTGTGATTGGAATTGAAGGTAATGCTGATTCTTACGGCGCTATTATCCGTATTGATGAAGAGCAGGTTCAGTTGATGAAACGCCGAGGCGGGGTAGGGCACGACCTTTCGCATATTCGTCCCAAGGGTTCGGCTGTAAAAAATTCGGCTTTAACTTCTACAGGACTTGTTCCTTTTATGGAGCGTTATTCGAATTCCACTCGTGAAGTTGCTCAAGACGGGCGTCGCGGAGCTTTAATGCTCAGTGTTTCCATAAAACATCCCGATGCGGAAGATTTTATCGATGCAAAAATGGAACAGGGTAAGGTTACCGGAGCAAATATATCGGTAAAGATCGATGATAAATTTATGAATGCCGTTGCAAACGATGAAATGTACGAGCAAAAATATCCTATTGATTCAGATCATCCGAAATATTCGAAAGAAATAAAAGCCCGTGATTTGTGGAATAAAATTATTCATAATGCATGGAAATCGGCAGAGCCCGGTGTGCTTTTCTGGGATACCATTCTTCGCGAGTCGGTAGCAGATTGTTATGCCGATTTAGGATTTAGAACCATATCAACAAATCCTTGCGGGGAAATTCCGTTGTGTCCTTATGACAGTTGTCGTTTGTTGGCGATTAATCTTTATTCTTACGTTGTGAATCCTTTTAAAGAAGATGCTTATTT
>JAAZMQ010000174.1 GCA_012798745.1 Bacteroidales bacterium | reverse complement strand
TTGACCAAAAAATATATGCGATGTCGGCACACGAATCTCAATATTTTGAATGGCTACCCTGGCTTTCAGGAGAATTGGAACAACTTCCCAAAGATGAAAAAGAAAGACTGGAATGGCTGAAAATATTCCGTAAAAGAACTATTACACCTCCTGTCAGAAAAGCATTAATCAAATGGTACGGAGAAGAAAAAGGAAACAAGATTACAGATGCGGAGGCTTTTGAGATCTGCGAATACGGATATCAACCCTCTGAAGATGAAATTAAACAACTATTTCCCATGTTAAAAAAACAAAAAAGATGAAATATGCAATAGGAATCGATATAGGTGGAACTTCAATAAAATATTCACTTGTAGAAGAAACAGGGACTCCTCTTTTCGAGGACAAAATTCCCTCACAGGCAACCGTCTCGAAAGAAGCCGTCATTGCACAAATCCAAAAAGCAATTCAAGATACTATGGATTTTGCAATTTCAAAAGAAATAAAAATTTCAGGGATAGGAATAGGCACACCCGGAATTATCGACAACACGCAACGGATCATATTAGGCGGGGCAGAAAACATAAAAGGTTGGGAAAAATTGAACCTAGCCGACATTATCGAAAAAGAATTCAATCTCCCTGTTTTCCTTGCCAATGATGCAAATGCAATGGCATTAGGCGAAACACTATATGGAGCGGGACGAGGTTGTGAGAATATTGTTTTTCTAACCATAGGAACCGGTATTGGTGGCGCAATCATAATAGACGGCAAACTTTTCAGCGGATACGACAACCGGGGCGGCGAATTGGGACATGTGCCCTTTATTGCAGATGGAAAACAATGCGCTTGTGGATCAATAGGATGTTTTGAAGCATATGCCTCCACATCTGCGCTGATAAACTGGTTTAGGGAGCAAACCAAGGACGCCGATAAAAAGCATTTTCAAGAAGAGATAAACGGGGAATTAATTGTCCGTTTATACAAGGAAGGAGATCCCGTCGCCAAAAATTGCATGGAAAAGCATTGCGATTTTGTGGGGCATGGAATCGGGGGATTTATTAATATTTTCAGCCCTGAATTGGTAATTATCGGTGGGGGAATTTCTGAAGCAGGAGAATTCTATATAGAAAAAATACGCACAAGTGCATTTCGTTACGCAATGGCAGATTGTGCCATAAATACAAAAATAGTTGCAGCGGAATTGGGTAACAAAGCAGGTTATATTGGAGCAGCGTCATTATTTTTTAGAGAGCTAAGCTCTTGAAAACCTGCCATAGAGATACTGCAAGTAAACATCACGAGTTTAATTTTCATCCTTTTTAGTCTTTCTAGTGATGATTCCGCGGTTAATATTTTAATATAATCCGTTCTCCCAATATTTTTGCCAATTCTTTCTTGATATTTTGCAACTGCTGCAACTCTTGAAGCAACGTTATCATTTGGTTGGAATCGGCTGTTTGCATAGCTTTTTTCACTTTCTCTATCTTTTGGAGAATGTATGCATTTTTCAGCTCGGTAGTAGCTCGCGGAACCAATGTTTCGAGCGAGTTTTCCTCGATAAGACAAGAATCTTTATCGTTCATACTTTCCCCCAACAACTTAGCGTGAATCTTACTGAGATGATATTTGTCGGTCATCACCTCTGAGGCCAGTTCGCTGATTTTGGAATCGGGATGATAGAGAAAATACTTGTCGGGAACAAAATCGGCTTCGACTGATTTCTCTACGGCTTCTTCAAATACCTGCCGATATAAAGGATGGGTAAATTCGATATGATCACGCTCGAGATCGTATTTTACAAAGTGAATGACCAACGGACCTTCCTCAACAAGAACATCAACTTCAATTGCTTTTTTCCCTTCCCGCCGTTTTTCTTTCTCAAAACGCCGATAAATCGGCTTCATGCCATAACGAATAATATAACGGATAATCTGTCGTTCATACTTCTCATATGGATCTTCCGAAAAAATAGAGCGAAACGCATCATGAGGGTCAACAGGGAGATCTTCTTTCTTGTCAGAAGAACGTTTTTTCTGCTTCTCAAAGTTTTTCAATCGAATTTTATTGACTTCCCTAACCAACATCTTTTCGTCTACATCCAGCAAGTTGGCACAATCGTGAACATAAACAGAACGAGTAATGGTATTAGGTATCACCGAAATACTTTGCACCAGATTAGCAATCAATCCGGCACGTTTGATGGGATCATCTACTGCTTCTTCAAGCAAAAGTCGAGTCTTAAAACGAATAAAATCGACTTCATGTTCATCGATATAACGGGTAAAACTTTCTGCATTCTGTTTGCGTGCAAACGAATCCGGATCCTCACCATCCGGCAACAATACCACTTTCACGTTCATACCTTCTTCGAGCAACAAATCAATGCCGCGCAACGCAGCATTAATCCCCGCGGTATCGCCATCGTACAAAACCGTAATGTTATTGGAAAACCGGCGAATCAAACGTATTTGTCCGTGTGTAAGCGCTGTTCCCAACGAAGCAACCACATTCTCAATACCCGCCTGATGCATAGAAATTACATCGGTATAGCCTTCTACCAAATAACAACGATCTTGTTTAACAATGGCATTTTTGGCAAAATAAATTCCATAAAGTTCATTACTTTTGGAGTAAATTTCGCTTTCCGGTGAATTAATATATTTCCCTGTGTTTTCTGCCTTTTTAAGAATACGCCCACCAAAAGCCACTACTTTCCCCGAAAGGGTGTGAACAGGGAAAATAACCCTGCCGCGAAAACGGTCTGTAAGCGAGAGCATATTTTCCCCCCCCACAGCGAGTCCCGTCTTTAACAAATACTCACGCTGATGACCCGCCCTCAGTGCTTCGGCGGAAAAAGCATCGCGTTGTTCGAGACTATAACCGAGCTGAAACTTTTTGATGATATCGTCACGAAAACCGCGTTCTCGAAAATAACTCATGCCAACAGCTTTCCCTTCGGGATGTTCATGCAAGGTTTTTACAAAAAAATCGCGCGCATATTCATTCAGAATAAACAAGCTTTCGCGAATGCTTTGTTCTTGCTTTTCTTCATCGGTCAATTCCTTTTCTTCGAATTCGATATGATATTTTTTCGCCAGATATTTCAATGCCTCGTAATACGAGAGTTGCTCGTGTTTCATGATAAAATGTACCGGAGCGCCTCCTTCTCCACATGCAAAGCACTTACAAATATTCTTTGCCGGAGAAACGTAAAAAGAAGGAGTGTGATCATCATGAAACGGACACAAACCGACATAATTCGCCCCTCTTTTACGAAGTGTGATGAAATCGGATACCACATCTACAATCCGGGCGGCATCTTGAATACGTTCTATTGTAACTTGGTCAATCATATTTTTCGAATACGAAAATAGTGATTTTAATTGTTAATATTACATTTTTGAAAAAATAATATTACCTTTGTGAGTTTAGAAAATACACTTACAAGAATATAACATTCTCACAAATTTTTT
>JAAZMQ010000173.1 GCA_012798745.1 Bacteroidales bacterium | reverse complement strand
GCTACTTTTGCCTCAAGAGTCAAAACCTCCTCGTTGTCGTTGCATATAAACAGAAATGTTTATTTTTCGGCGTCTTTTTCATTGTTTCATTGATAAGTTGCAACTTTAGAATGCGGCTGGTAGCTGGTAGCTGGTAGCTGGTAAGTTGGAGACTAGAGTAGGGGAGCGGATGGAGACGTCATTAAAATTCCATTAATAAAAAATCTGAAATATAGAAATGCTGAACGCCTTCTACGGTTTCTTTCCAAAAATCATCCATAGTTACTACATACTTTGGATATTGATCCTTAATATTCAGTAATGGAGAAAATTCCCGATCTACCGTTTCCCTACTTTCCAATTTATAGGCCACTTGTACATACAGTTTCTTTCCCTGTTTCTCGGCAATAAAATCGATTTCTCTTGAATCGGACTTACCTGTATAGACGGCATAATTCTTTCTTTTGAGTTCCAAGAAAACGATATTTTCCAATATGCCGGACACCATCTGATCTTTATAGCCCATGGTGGCATAGAGCAAGGAGACGTCACTTAAATAAAATTTTTCCTGTGTTTTTAAAATTTCTTTTCCTTTTACGTCATATCTCGGTACACGGTAGATAATATAGGCTCCTTCCAAGGCATTCAAGTAATTATACACCGTATTTATATCTATTTTCCGTTGTTGACTTTTAAAATAATCAGCCACATTCTTACCCGAAAAAGTATTTCCTATATTATCAAAAACATATCTAACAACTCTTTCGAGTAACTCTACATCACGGATATTATAGCGTTGAACTGTATCACGCAGGATGATGGAAGAATAGATATCGAAAACAATTTTGTAAGCACTTTCCTCAGTATAATCGGCAATATGAATAGCAGGAAAGCCGCCTAACCGTAAATAACGGACAAATTCCTCCTTATTATTCGATTCTTCTGTGTTGGAAGAATTGGAGCGGAAACGCAGGTATTCCTTGAATGAAAGTGTGTATACCGGTATTTCGACATACCGGCCGGCAAGATAAGTGGCCAATTCAGAAGATAGTAAATGAGAATTCGAACCGGTTAGATAAATATCAACATCAAAATCGACCAATAAAGAATTAATGCATTTTTCCCATTCTTTCACTTCCTGAATTTCATCCAAGAGCAAATAATTTCTTTCAGAAATTTTCAACTCGGAAGCAAGGTAGTTATACAAATTCTCGGCAGTTCGTAGATCGGAATAAACAAAACTTTCAAAATTGATATAGATAATCTGACCCGGCAATACACCTTTAGCGGCCAATCTCTCACTGAATAGCTTCAAAATAGTTGATTTTCCGCTTCGTCGAATGCCCGTAATAATTTTTATAAACGGTTTATCTATAAAATTTTCCAATTGCGCTATGTAAGAATCTCTTGCTATCATATTAAGATGAATTTCGGGTTACAACCACAAATATACATCATATTTTCATTTTTTTCGGGTTACAACCACAAAATTATCTGATTGATACTGAAATGCCTTACAACAACTTGCCACACTTCCAAATAAAACGTATCCGGCTTGTCGGGGTCGAAAGGCTCGTTTGAGGTACTCCCTATTTTTAGGACCACTTTTGGTCATTTCTTCATTGATTTTCTATCATAATTTCTGATAATGATGATGGGAGGCTGATAAGTCCATTTTTAATCGTTTTGACCTTGTTCCGGATAAGAGAGAATATTTTCAGGAGCAAATAGCTTCCATTTCGTGGCTATGGCTTGTTTCGTTGCCAAATCGGTAACTGAATACAAATATTTGATCAACTAAACAGTTTTTTTACCACTGAAGTAAATTCTTTTGTTAATGCTATAAGTTCTTGTGTCATTTCGTGGTCAAAATAAATAAAGTCATCGTAATCGCTACTGTGCCTTTTTCTTTCATAGAGCAATGCCTTCATTCATGATATTGATTTGGAAAGGCGTTTTGAATGGCCTTTTTTCCCAATTCTTTTTTAAAACAATCATCGGACTGATGGGGACACCTGTTTCTATTTCTAT
>JAAZMQ010000172.1 GCA_012798745.1 Bacteroidales bacterium | reverse complement strand
TTTATCGTACACACATTACACCTGTTTACAAAAGCGGGAATGTTTGGTTTACGGCCGACAAAGACGGGGAGACGCTGTACGCTTTTTATGTTCCCCCTGCATCGGAAACGGGGAAAGCAAATTCTGTTTTCATCGAATGGAAAGGTAATATTCCCCGGAAGGGATCATCGATGGTATTGTTAAAAACGGGACAAAAAGTAAAATGGAAACAGACGGGCAACACAATTAGGGTTTATCCTCCAAAAGATGTGTTGAAAAAGAATGAAATATTGGTTTTCTCCTTTAAAAACAATAATAGATGAGATTTAGAATCGTTTTGACCATAATTGCCTTCTCCTTTGTTTTTCGGGGGATAGCTCGGTCGTTTGAAAAGCCTTTGTATAAGAATCCGAATGCGCCTACGGAAAATAGAGTAAAAGATCTGTTGTGCAGAATGACGTTGGCTGAAAAAATAGGACAGCTGTGTTGCCCGTTAGGATGGGAGATGTATACTAAAGCAGGCGAGAGACATGTTCAACCTTCGGCAAAATTTATCGAACAAATGGATAAAATGCCCGTTGGTGCATTTTGGGCAACGTTGCGTGCCGATCCTTGGACTAAAAAGACGTTGAAAACCGGTTTGAATCCCGAATTGGCTGCACAAGCATTAAACAAGTTGCAAAAGTACGCCATTGAAAACACACGATTGGGAATACCGATTTTATTTGCCGAAGAATGCGTGCATGGACATATGGCAATTGGTACTACGGTATTTCCTACGGGGATCGGTTTGGCATCGACCTGGAATCGTGAGTTGATCAAAGAGGCAGGATCGGTTATCGGGTTGGAAGCCCGATTGCAAGGAGCCCATATCGGTTATGGCCCTGTGTTGGATGTGGCGAGAGAACCACGTTGGTCGCGGATGGAAGAAACTTTTGGTGAAGATCCGGTTTTGAGTGGAATTTTAGGCAGCGCTTTTGTGAAGGGAATGCAAGGTGAGGATATTGCCGATGGGAAACATGTATATTCTACCCTCAAACATTTTGCAGCATACGGAATCCCTCTTGGCGGGCACAACGGTCAAAAAGCATCGATTGGCACAAGGGAATTGTTTTCCGAATATTTGTTGCCTTTCAAAATGGCAATCGATTCCGGCGCTCAAACTATCATGACTTCCTATAATTCGATTGACGGCATTCCATGTACATCAAACCGTTTTTTACTGACAGATGTTTTGCGAAATCAATGGCGTTTTTCGGGTTTTGTTTTTTCCGATTTGGGGAGTATAGAGGGAATAGCCACCACACATCGAGTTGTTTCGGATATAAAAAATGCGTCGGCTTTGGCTTTGCAAGCAGGTGTTGACATGGATTTGGGAGGCAATGCCTACGGTAAGCATTTAGAACAAGCGGTTAAAGAAGGATCTGTGTCTATGGCGGATGTTGATAGTGCCGTTTGTCGAGTCCTACGTCTGAAATTTAAAATGGGATTGTTTGAAAATCCTTATGTGAATCCCGATTTGGCAAAAAATCAGGTGAGAAATATTCGGCATAAAACCCTTGCCAAGGAAGTGGCTAAGCAGAGCATCGTTTTGTTGAAAAACAACGGTATATTGCCTTTATCGAAAAATTTGGAAAGTATTTCCGTGATAGGTCCTAATGCAGATAATGTGTATAATCAATTAGGTGATTATACCGCTCCACAGGATACTAATCAGGTGATTACTGTTCTTAAAGGGATAAAGCGTGCAGTTTCTCCGACTACTATCGTGAGATACACAAAAGGATGCGCCATAAGGGATACAACACAAAGTAATATTGATGAAGCCGTTAATATTG
>JAAZMQ010000368.1 GCA_012798745.1 Bacteroidales bacterium | reverse complement strand
TATTACGATTATTATCATCTTTTTAATGGGAACGTGAATCTAGACAAATGGATTTTTTGGTGTTTCTTGATCCCTGTGATTTATGGGGGAATTATCGAATTGCTACAATTATTTGTATTTACGTCGCGTAGTGCCGAATGGGGCGACTTTGTTGCAGACATAATCGGGTCACTTTTAGCTACTATTGGTGCAGTTTACTATCTAAAATATCGAAATAAACCAAAAAAGAATTTATCTTTGTAACACAACAAAAGATGCGATTACACACTTTATTACCAGATAAATAATACCAAAAATAAGTAACTATGAAATATGAAGATTTGAAAATTTTGGCTGAATTAAGAGAAAAAGGTGTTCTTACAGAAGAAGAATATCAGCGCGAAAAAGCAAAAATATTGAACGAAGAGAGAAAATCCGATACTTCCGGCAGTTTCGGGAAACCCTTATTTGGACTGGATGAGAAGACATATCTTACGCTTATGCATATTTCGCAGCTTGCGGGATTTTTGGCGCCTTTAATCGGTTTCATAATCCCTCTTATCCTGTGGATTGCCAATAAAGATGTTAATCCTAAGGTTGATTGGCACGGCAAAAACATAATGAATTTCATTATCAGCTTTGTTATCTATGCTGCTATTTTGTGCATTACCATTATAGGTATCCCTCTGGCTATTGTAGTAGGTATCATCTATATTGTATTTGTTATTATCGCAGCGGTTAAAGCCAACAATGGCGAAGACTGGAAATATCCGCTGACGATAGAATTTATTAAATAATAACGATGGGCGACGAATGGCTTGTAAAGTATAGCGATGTAGTTCTTAACAGGGAGGAAAATACCATTTTGCGTGATGTGAATCTTACCGTGAATCAGGGAGATTTTCTTTATGTTATCGGTAAGGTGGGCTCCGGAAAAAGCACCCTGCTTAAAAGTATGTATGCCGAAATTCCCATCGAGTCGGGCGATGCACAGGTTTTTGATTATCGTTTACAGAAGATTAAACGGAAAAATATTCCTTATCTGAGGCGAAAAATCGGTATCGTTTTTCAAGATTTTCAACTGCTGATTGATCGATCGGTAGAGAAAAACTTGGAATTCGTTTTGCGGGCTACCGGATGGAAAAACAAAAGAATGATTCAGGATCGAATTCATGAAGTGTTGGTGCAGGTAGGCATGCAAAACAAAGCGTATAAAATGCCCCATGAACTTTCGGGTGGCGAACAACAGCGGGTGGTTATTGCACGGGCATTGCTCAATTCACCTCCTCTTGTTTTGGCCGATGAACCTACCGGCAACCTCGATCCGGAGACCGGATCGCAAATCGTAGCTTTATTGCACGCAATTTCCCAAAAAGGCACAGCAGTGATGATGGCCACCCATAATTATTCGATTGTGCAGGCATTTCCCGCCAAAATTATGCGGTGCGAAAATATGCATCTGAATTCAATATAAACCTAACACAACAAATTTGAATAGTATGAAGCGTAGAAATTTTATTCGAAGCATTGGCGTGATTGCTACAAGCGTTAGTTTAAAAGGACCTGTGGCGGCTGAAAATTTTTTTTGTTTAACCAAAAACAAACTACCACGTTGGCGCGGCTTCAATTTGCTTGACTATTTCTCTCCTTACAGAGAGAATGATGGTACGATAACCACTGATGAAGATTTGAAATGGATGGCTGATTGGGGATTCAATTTTATACGCCTTCCCATGGCCTACCCGCGATATATTATTTTTGACCCATCTAAGGACATCACACCCGATGATGTGCTTCATTTCGACGAAAAAGTAATAGATCGTATCCAGTCGTTGGTGGAAAAGGCCAATAGTTATGGATTACATGTGAGCTTAAATCTTCATCGCGCTCCGGGCTTTTGTGTAAACGCAGGATTCAATGAACCTTACAACCTTTGGCAGGATAAAGCAGCGCAGGAAGCTTTTTATGAGCATTGGAGCATGTGGGCTAAACGGTTTAAACATCTTTCACCTAAAGAAATAAGTTTCGATTTGGTGAATGAACCCTGTATGCGGGAAAACATGAATGATCAACACGCTGAAAGAGGCCCGATTCCGGGAAAACTCTATCGCGAAGTGGCTCAAAAAGCATTGAAAGCTATTCGCCGGTATAATCCGCAACATCTGGTTATTGCCGATGGGAATAATGTAGGAAATGATCCTATTCCCGAGATTTTCGACCTTGATATCGCTCAAAGTTGTCGGGGTTATTATCCTCATTATGTCTCACATTATCGGGCTCCCTGGGTGTGGAAAAACCCGGATGATGCGCCCAAACCGGTATGGCCGGGTAGGATTGACGGAAAATATTTCGACAAAAAAAGTCTGGAAGAGTTTTATGCTCCATGGATTGATGCAGTGAACAAGGGTGTCGGGGTTCATTGTGGCGAATGTGGCTGTTGGAAAGAAACTCCCCATAAAGTATTTCTTGCATGGTTTAATGATGTGCTCGATATCCTCACTCAGCATGGAATTGGGTATGCTCTCTGGAATTTTCGGGGTGATTTTGGAATTCTCGATTCCGGCAGGAAAGATGTTGCATATGAAGATTGGTATGGACATAAACTCGATAGCGAATTATTAACTTTGCTGAAAAAATACTAGACAACAGATGAGAAGTTAAAAGTATGTGATAAAAACACGTTTAATGTTTACTTGTTGATTCCCCGAACGATATCTGATAAAAAAAGCAGGCGATAGAGTCGGAAAATAGTTTTCTGTGATCAGTGAAAATTTTTTTTATCCTCCGTCGGATTTCCCGACGTATATACAAATTATGATTTGCCTCTCTCCTAATAATATGTTTTAACAAATAAAAACGTTTTTCCGGCAAACCAAGGCTGTTTTTATGCAAAAAACCCCATTTTTTGCCTGTCGGATTTTCAGAAATAGGATATTGGTTTCCTGTATCTCTCGTCGGAAAATCCGGCAGAGGAATTGAGTTGGTTAATGTTAACGCGCATTTTCCGAAAAAGGATAAATTTTTTGTGTACGCTAACCCGGTTTCCCGACGGAAGATAAAAAAATTTCACTCCCACCGGAATTTCGACAAAATGAAAAAATCATTTTTTGTTCGCACACCTTACCAAAAACGCGTATTCGAGAAACAAATGTATTGGTTCCCCGTACCACAAGATGAAATGGATAAAAATCCGAATTTAACACAAAATCCATTCTGGAAATAATATTCCTTTGGCTATCTATTGTTAATTCGGAGAAAATTATATGTGTAGCGATCAGCTCAACGAAAATATTCTTTAAATTTCGTTGAGCTGATTTTACTATTATTCAATGGAATTTAGCGGATGTTTTTTGTTGCCTTTAATTTTTCCGGGTTTACAATGTTGTTATGCAAATTGGTGCCGAAATTTTTTCGGAAAACGACATAAAAAGATTTTTTGGGAGTTTTTGAAGAGTTTTATAGGGTTAATTTCTATAATAGGGTTAACTTTGCACCAAAAAAGAAAAATGAATTTAAGGGTTAAGAGAAAAGATGCTGTTATATACCCTGATATTAATCGGGTATTTGCACGTTTTTTTTTCAATGGCGAAGAGCGTGCCGAGATGTTGATAAAAAATATTCTCGCCATGCCGGAATCTCAAGTTGAAGTACTGCTCATGCAGACTCTTCGAGAATTTTCTAAACGCCACCGCAGTATTACCGGTATTTTTAAAAGACATTTTAAAAAGGTAAAACACATTGTCGACAGGGTACATACCGGTAAAAATATTTCCGAAATCAGGAAATTACTCATCGGCTCCTATTTTACAATGGAATATGCAGTTGAGTCGGCAGCCCTTTTTAATCCTTCTATTGTGGAAGATATCGACCAAAGCGGTTTACAGAAAGGCGAAGTCAGGGTTATTTTGAGTCTTCGCGCAACCGGTGAAGGACATATTTCTTCGCTGGTCTTTCGCAATGCCATCATCGATGCCGATAATAACGTGATTGTAGAAGAACCGGCAAGTCATATAGGGACCGCTGAAGTAATCAAAGATAAATTATATGAGAAAAGGAGATTTATCAGCAAATTGAGGGACATGGAAGTTCCCGAAGAGTTGTATAACCTCGTGTTAAAACAGCTTCCCGATAAATTTACTTACGACCAGCTTTTCAGTGTCGTTGACAAAGTTATGGAAAGTAATCATTTAACGATGGAAAAGCAAAAAGTTATGGAAGAATTTCTTTGGCTTGCCGAATCACATACTGAAATACGATTTTCATTGGATACCGATTTGAGCGAGCGTGCGATTTTCCCTATTTCGGAATATGAAAAAAACGGTATCGAAGATGCGCGCTTTGTGAAATTCATGAAAGATAACGGTAGTTTCACTTATTATGCCACATACACAGCTTATGATGGTTATCATATTCTTCCGAAACTGATCGAGACCAAAGATTTTTATTCTTTCCGAATTATGCCTTTGCATGGCAAATATGCCGTGGATAAAAATTTAGCATTATTTCCGCGCAAGATCAACGGAAAATATGTCATGGTCAGCCGCATTGACGGGATAAACAATTACATTATGTTTTCTGATAATCTGCAAGTGTGGTCTGAAGCCAAAATTTTGCAGGAGCCACTATATCCTTGGGAATTGGTACAGATAGGCAATGGTGGCTCGCCCATTGAAACCGATAAAGGTTGGCTGCTGATTACACACGGTGTAGGTCCGGTGAGGAAATATTGTCTGGGAGCATGTTTGCTCGATTTGGACGACCCCTCTAAGGTTATCGGACGCACCAAAGAGCCGTTGCTCATGCCGGCCGAAGACGAACGTGCAGGATATGTGCCCAACGTGGTTTATTCTTGTGGGAGCTACGTTCATAACGGCGAACTGATCATCCCTTATGCCATGAGTGATTATGCTACTACGTTTGCTAGCGTTGATCTGAATGATTTGCTGGATGAGATAATGAGTTAATCGTCAGCCCCTGCAGGTAAAACCCGGAGGGGCTGATATTTTATTTGGACACACCGGTCATGGAGCTTATTTTTCAAGTATCTTTCGATAAACTTTTAAATAATCGTCCACCATTTTTTCTTTGCTGAAATTTTCTTCTGCCCATTGTCTGCAATAAGAACGATTGATTTGGCGTATCAGCGGAATTTTTTCGACTGCTTCGTCGATGGTATTTACCAAAAATCCGGTTTTCCCTTCGCAGATGAGTTCGCTCATCGATCCTTTGTTGAAAGCAATCACCGGCGTTCCGCAAAACATGGCTTCGGCAACACTTAGTCCGAAAGGCTCGTTGAAATTAATGGGGTGGAGTAGAGCATGCGCATTTCCCAGCAATTCGTCGCGTTTTTCCGGTCCTGCGCTCCCTACGTAAACAATATCGTCGTTGTTGAGATAAGGAGCCACTTTCTCGTCAAAATACGCCTTGTCCTGAATAATTCCGGCGATGATGAGTTTCATCTTGGCTTTTAAAGCAATTTGAATCGCTTCCCATGTCCCCTTGTCGTGATGTATTCGTCCGAAATAAAGCAAATAATCGCCCGGCTTTTCCCGAAGGGTGAAGAGACTTTTGTCGATCCCGTTGTACACGGTAGCAATATAATCGAGCTCAGGGTTTCGGTCGGCATTGCTGATAGAGACGTAACTATTCCACGGATTGTATCTTTTATAAACGGGAATGATTTTGGGCGACGAAAAACCATGTATGGTTGTCACCATTGGTGTTTTTATCAATCGCGAGTAGGTGAGGGGCAGAAAATCGAAATGGTTGTGGATGAGGTCAAATTCTGGAGCTTTTTCCATCAGATAACCAATATGCAGACATTCGGCAACCTTAGGATCGATTTCTTTATCCTCCTCGTATCCTCTTTCGATGATTCCGTCGAGTTTTCCTTTCGTGATTGAATCCTTGGTGGCAAAAAGGGTCACGTCTACACCCCTTTCAACCAGCCCTTCGGTAATATTGGAAGCTACTTGTTCCCACGGACCGTAGTGACGAGGCGGTGTGCGCCACGCTACAGGTGATAATAGGGCTATTTTCATTTTCACAAGGGTTTTCGGCTATTTGTTA
>JAAZMQ010000171.1 GCA_012798745.1 Bacteroidales bacterium | reverse complement strand
TCGAATTAAAGTTGAATTTTTTTCGATAAATGGCTGTACCAGAATAATATTTAATGCCTTCATCTTCGTTTTTTGACCAATCGGAAAGCGATGGAAATACCGCTTCTTCAGGGCCTCCCCATGAAGGATCAAAAGAAACATTCCACTCTCCTTCAATTTGTTGAAGAGGAACTAACTTGTCAAAGTTGCTGTTATCCTTACTTTGTGGAGTTTTCCTGTTTTTGTCAAAGACAATAAAATAACTTTGATAGGCATTAAAATTTATAGGGACAATGGTATGGTTTTTTTCTCTTTTATATTGAAAAATCTCTCGAATTTCTCCTGTGAGAGGATCCCATAGCTCTATTGCTCCTTCAGTAACTCGAAAATTGCAGTTGGTTTGGAAAGTATCGGATGTCCTGTTGGCGATAAAGTAAATATCCCCATCTTTTAACTTTTTATGGGTATATCTGATTTTCCCGTTAGAAGACTTGAAATCTTCTGCTACTCCCATTTCTTTTAATATCGAAGCCACAGCTTCGTATCCTGGATACAGTTCATTATCAGAAGAATGAGAAAGATTACCTCCCCAATATATTTTCCCTTTACCATAATTTTGTATGGTTATTTCTTCAGGAGAAAGAGTTTTACCCCATATTTTTTCGGCATTTTTTTTAATTTCGGTGTCACATTTAGGGTAATTTATTAGACTTGGGGATTTTGAAGGAGGGACGCCAATGACGTTTGCTCCCGTGCTTATTAACTCTTCAATTTTGGCGAGCAAGTCAGGGGTCATTGTTTTTTGAATAGGCATCACCAAAAGTTGATATGAAGCACCCCCGGGAAATACGATTTTGTGGTTTTTCACCGAAGCCTCACTCAACATTTGGGGAGAGCATCCATCGAAATTATATTCTTTTCTGTCGGGGATCGTGTCATTTCCTTCCATTGCAGAATGGGGTGGTCTAAAAACATGAGGAGCTCCTTCGGGTGTCAGATAAAGTATATCGGCAACGGTTTGTCCTTGTTGTAAAACAAAAGAACATCTGGAAATATATTTATGGTAATCCGAAACCATTGGCCACCAAGTTTGTCCTCTATCCCAATGAACTCCATAAGGACCCATAGTCATACCCGGACGTAGATGTTCGCCTAATGCTTTATGAACAAAGGTATGATAAATAAACTGATTTATTCCGGCCGCAAATGCCCAATCTCCCTGATTTTTTAGAAAACCTGGATAGGCTGCATACCCTTCTCTGGAATCAGCAGTGAATGCTTCAGCGGCTACAATCGGTTTGCCTTTGACATGTGCAATTGAGGTAGCTTCTATGCAACTGAAAGATGAGTTAAAACCATATCCTTTAAGCCAGAATTCGCAGGAAGGAACATCGGCAACAGCACCTAAATCAAGATCTGCACAGGGAGTCATATCATAGGGCTCAATGGATAAACCGAGTCCATATTGTTGTCCCAGTTTTTTAATATATTCTGCATGATTTTCAAGGATAAGCTCTTGCGCCGTTACTCTCATATCCCATAAAAAACGTTCACTTATTTCTTCACTGCCAACTATTTGCCCTGCATAAACCGGAAGAAAAGACAGAAGATCGTATCCTTTGCGATTTTTAAATTCTTCTCGAAAATTATCGCTCCAATTTTGTGCGCCCATTTCCCAACTGTCCATATGAAGGCGGAATAATCCCCCTTCTTTGGATGCTCTTTTAAAGTTTGAAACAGAAAAGAGTTTCCCTATAAAGGCATCAAAATGATTTTTAAAAGCTGTAGTATCAAATTTGTCGCACTCAAATCCAATGCCAGGATAGGGAGCCGGACGTGTAACCGCACCATTGTTACGCATTCCGAAGCGAATAATGGTCCAGTTTCCTTCGGGAACACTCCATTCAAGAGTACCATCTGATTTCAAGTAAGATGTTACATTTATAATTTTGTTTTGATCGATAGCACAAGAACTGGTGATCTCTTTTTCGAAAAAAGGTTCAGGTAAAAATGGTTTAACACCCGGCATTGAAGTATAAGGAGCCCTTACATAAAGTGCTTTCTCATCAATATCTTCGATTTTTGCATTTCCCTTAAGAGTTGGGAAAGCTAACACTGCAACATCCTGATAATAGGCTTTCCATTTTTCTTTCAATTCGGGGGTTAAATTGGATTCTCCAAAAAAAGGAGGACATGGGTCAGGTATCGGTAATTTTATTATTTCATTATTTTCTCCGTTTACTTCGACTAAACTACTTACTAGATGTCGCATTGATTCTTCAGCTTTTACCCATGGGCCTCCACTTCCTGTCCAACCTGGACCAACGCCCATTGTAAATGTTATTCCCAGCCGTTTGCTTTCTTTTAAGGCATGAGTAAAAAGTTCCTGCCATTCTGTACTAAGAAAATCTACTTTCCCTCGAGGTACTCCTACATTTACTTCCAGAAAAATTACATTACCAATACCTGCTTTTTTCATCGATTCCAAATCGGTAGTCATTTGTTCCCGTGAAAGGTTTCCGTCCATAAAATACCAATACACACCGGGACGGACGGAATCTGGTGGGTTTGCAAACGACTTTTTTATTTTATCTAAAGATATATCTTTGTTGTTTTCTTGCTTGTTGGAAAAAGTACATGATACAAGGAGAAATAATGCCATTAATGGCAATGTAGATTGGATATTTTTCATTTCATTTTATTTTTTTAAAGTCATTATTAAAAACAGCAATAAAATATCACCGAATTATTTGAACTTCCTCTGGAACTTTATAGGTTGTTTTAATTTCTCCTGACGAGGTTTTTGTATGTTCAATTTCAACTACTCCATAAGGAGTAGGGAATGAACCTTTTACCCATTTTAAATCACATAGATGAGGATCTAATTTAATTTTTTTACATCCCGGTTCAATCACTTTTATACCCAATACATATTGTGTCAACCAGGAGGTGGGACCCGAAGCCCACCCATGGCAAAGGCTGTGACGGTAACCTTTATAACAGTAATCACCATAAGTTGCATGTACGTCTATTTTTCCCTCAGGAACAGGTTGGTCGATGCGGGCTGCATTTTTTAACCAATTAATATCGAAATCCTCCCAAAACGTTGTGGCTCCAAGGTCAAGCATGCCACCCCAATATTCACGTATATTATTCAGTGCGCCCTGGTAATCGCCCGCTTCTGCTCTGGCGTTCAGCATATAATATCCATAAAAAGTAGACATGCCATGGACCCCATTTTTAGCCAGCACTTCTGTATTCGCTTTTTCAGGAGGGATCAATTTTGCAAGAGCAAGCAAAGCTGCTGCTTGTTTGGAGGTGTTCATCTCAGGGATGTGTTTTTTCAATCGCAGTACTGTTTGTTTACAAAATTCGGCATTCGTTTTATCTCCCAAAATCGTGAGCAACTCATTTCCTGCTTCAAAAGCCATAACCATCAG
>JAAZMQ010000384.1 GCA_012798745.1 Bacteroidales bacterium | reverse complement strand
GTTTTTCGTTTTGAATCGATAATTTATCTCCTTTCATTCGGCAATCAAAGGTAGTTTTTTGAGGGATCTTTATAACCGATAAGCTTTCTTTCGAATAAGTTCCTCCAACCGGCCATTTAAGCACCCTTACAATTGAGGGACTATAAAACTGAATCTCAATTCCAATGGAATCGACTTCTGTTTTTATACCCAAATCTGTTTTAATAAAACATTGAGCTTGGGTCTTAAGAAAAAAAATAATTATAAAACAGCATAATAAATTAAATCGTTTCATTTTATTGTGATTTTTTTGGGTTAATATTTCAAATTCCAATAGACTACATATCGTTGATGATGCAAACAATAATAAGAGATCAGTTTGACGTCTTTCGAATCCTTCGAGGCATACGTTAATTCCAATGTAATGTAGAGAGGACATGTCCCAACGTATGTCCTAGTAACTCTACCTGGAGAGTTTCCCCATCCGCCCAGTGGTTGTGCTTTGTGAGTATCCATGCCGGTGTTTGCTCTGAAAGTGAGCAAGAGCCGATTATTGTTTAGCAAATGATGTCTCTTTACTGTGTAAAATGAGACAAATGTGAAAATAAGTAACATTAAAAAAATACGTTTATTTTCATAGTTGTTTAAAATTAAAGAGAATATTCTTAAAAAATTTTCAGGAGGTCAAATTTTTTAATTAAGGAACTCCTGAAAATTTTATGAAGTAAGAATACATTTTATCTGTTAATATCCCTGATTTTGTTTCAAATTGGGATTTTTTTCAATTTCGGCACGAGGAATCGGGAACAATGCTCTATAATTCCCATTCGGAGAATGGGATAACCATGATTTTTTTGTAAATACACCAAAACGGATCATATCGGTTCTTCTTCTGCCTTCTTGATCAAATTCCCACCCCAGCTCGTCCAGAAATCGGCCATAGGTAATATCAGAACCTCCCTCAAAAGTTGAAGTTATGTGATTACGGAGTCCATAATCGTATGAGCTGCCTTGTAATAGATCGCTACCAGTGACAGTTGCTTCTTCTGGATTGGATTTAAAATTACGTTCCCTAATTTTGGTGACGATTTTTGCAGCTTCATCGGCCTTTCCCAAGCGTAATAAACATTCTGCTTTCATCATTAAAATATCTGCATAGCGGAATAAAGGGAAATCATTGCTTAAACGATTTGTGGCACCCATTTCTATTTCAAACTTTCCTAATCGAAAACCATGTATTTCTTCACTTTTATCAATGCCGGGTACTTCATTTATGTAGGCAAGCGGTTCACCTATTAAAGAGCCGAGAGTACAATAAAGACTATCGCCACTTGCGGTATATTGTTGACCTTTAATAAAATTATTCTCATAGCGCGCATCGTTCTCATTAAAGGTGCTTATAAACTGTGGTGTCATACACAATCCTCCCCAGGGTGGGTGTTCAAGTTTATAGGTTGCCTGATTTTCGGGTTGTAAGGTCTGCATATGAATATCAAAGGCATTCCAACTGGTCACATATTTTGATTCAAAAGGTAATGCAAAAATAATTTCTTTTGAGTTTTCATTATTGGTAATAAAAACCTCCTTTTGATTGGATTCCAATTGGAAGTGGGCGGAATTAATTACTGAATCGCATGCTGAAAGGCATTCTTCCCACATCGCCTCACCCGTATATACTTCAGCATTTAAATACATTTTTGCCAGCAGTGTAAATCCGGCCCATTTATTGAATTTTCCATAAGTTTTCTGATTATTTTCGTCACTTACCTTCGGGATGTTTTGTTGTATTTCATCAACTATAAACTCGAAAACCTGTTTTCTTGTACACTGTTCAGGTAGAAAACCTTCCGGGACATCAAACCTGTCTACAATAGGTACATTTCCGAAAAAATCGCATAAAACCCAATAATAAGACGCACGGAGCAATTTCATTTCAGCAATTAAAGTTCGCTTATCCTCTTCAGATACAGGAATTATTCCTGATTCCATTTGATAGATTATTCGGTTACAGTTTGTAATTCCAGTATAAGTTCGATTCCACGTGTTAATTACAACATCATCATCGGTTGTCCATTTATGTTCATGCAATCTTCTGTATACACCACCATCTACCCAACCGTTTGGTCGTGCCGGTATGACTTGTGCATCTGCTGAGAGTTCATTGGCGCGGTAAAGTCCATTCCATTCTAATAATATAATTCGCCAGTTAACATAAGCTGCTCCAGCCAGAGCTGCTAAGTCTTCGTCTGTGGCTTTGAATTGACTATCAATGATAGCGTTAAAACTTTGATCTTTCAAATCAGTACATGAAAAAGTCGTTATCATCAAAAGAGCATAAAATATTATTCTGATTTTTTTTGCATTTTTAATCGTATATGTTTTCATCTTTTAATTTTTTTAGAATGTGATATTGAATCCAAGCGTAAAAGTCCGTGTGGTTGGATATTTATCGCGGTTATCAATGCCGGGACATAACCCGACACCGCTATTGATATTAATCCCACTTTGTGAAGAAGTTCCGGGTGGAACTAAACTCACTTCTGGATCAATTCCTTTATATCGTGTAATAATTAAGGTGTTTAAAGAAGATAAATAAATTCTTGCAGATTGAATATATTTTATGTTGATTTTGGGAATAGTAAAGCCCAACATAATATTATCAATTTTCCAATAATCCCCATCTTCTATATAATAGCTGTTGAACTCGTGAGGAGATTGCAAAAGTGTTTTCCCGAAAACAGGATCAAATGCGCTTTTTAACAAATTATACTGAATATAAGTAGGATTTTCACACATCATACGTTGCATATTTGCTATTTGAAAATCAAAGGCCCCGCGCATTGTTATGGATAAATCCCAGTTTTTATATCTGAAATTATTTGACCATCCAATGTAATAGTTAGGTAGTCCGTTTCCGATTACTTTTTTATCTTCAAATGAGTGTTTAAAATCACTATATTTCACAGCATTACCATCAGCATCCTCATAAATCCACTGACCATAATTTGCCATATCGTTTTCGTCATCGCAAATATCTATTACCTTGAAACCATAGAAATTACCAATTTCATCACCAATTTTTACAATATGGGTAAATGTTTGTACAGGAGGGCCCGTATATCCTGTAGTAAAATAATCAGTAGATACTTGGTAAAGATCGTTTGAAAGACTTACGAGTTTATTTTTATTTGTGGAGAAACTAATGCCGGACGTCCAACCAAATTCTTTTTTGTCGAATGGTGTAAAATTTATCATTATTTCAATTCCTCTATTCTCCATCTTACCTACATTGGCACGAGTTGTAGGGTATAAGTTTGGTGGACTGGGAACAGCATAATCAAAAAGAAGGTCATTAACTTTACGGACATAGTAATC
>JAAZMQ010000170.1 GCA_012798745.1 Bacteroidales bacterium | reverse complement strand
TCGTCGGTAAATTTGCGCACGCTTCTTCTTTTGATAAGTAAGTCGGTAAAATAACTCATTTGAAAGTATTTTTAATTTATATTCGGTTCATTGAAACTTCTTTAATTCCATATCGCCTAAAGCTTTGGCTTTAGCAACCGATTGGGGGTTAGAAGCATCGATATTGTATTCCGATTTATCGGGCATGATAAGTTCAATTCCTACGGGAACGATATTTGGATTTTTTATTTTATTCTTGTTTTTGTAATAAATATATACCCAAAATTCGCGATTGCCGAATTTTTCGAGGGCAATCAATCGCAATGTTTTATCCGGAGCCAATTGTATTTTTTCGGGTTCCTTTGGCAATGGGTTTGACGTTCGTGACGAGTCGTTCAAAACAGCTAAATTTGGTTCCGGAGCCTTGGTTGTCGTAGTTTTTGCCGTTACTTTTTCGGGATTATTTTTTATTGCTTGCGCTTTTCTTTGCGCCGACATGAAAAAAAAAAATCAACACAGCAACAACTGCGGCTGTGCCTAAAACGGGTATCCAACGGGCAATCGGCCTTTTCCTTGTCTTTTGTTTAGCTTTTATGTTGGAAGAGAATGCTTTGTTACGATCAATTTTTATCAAAATTTCTTCCCTTGTCCCTTTCTCTTTTTTTTCTTCTACAACAGTTAACCCCTCAAGTGAAACACCTTCGTTGAGCAATACCTTCTCAAAATATAAGAAAGGTTTGTTTGCCGAATTTTTTAATGTCTCTGCAGGTGAAAAACGAAGTTTAAAGTACAACGTGTTGTCGTTTTCTTCCTTTGCTGCTTTTGCATCATCTTCCTCTGATATCTTTGTAAGCGTAAATGTGCCCAAATCCTTTATTTCCAAGAGGCTTTCTTTCGATAATATTTCAGGAACAGCAGCAAAGAACTTTTTCAGAAATGATTCGGCTTCCTGATGGGAAATATCAACACGATCGGCCAGCAAAAGAGTTAACTGCTTCAAATTTACTTCTTCTTTCATACTTCATCTTGCTTTTTCTTTGATTTTTTCGATAAATGCCGAATCGGGTTTAAAAACTACCGTAATTTCGGGAGGTACCAGAAATTGTTGTTGGCTTTTTTGTTCCACAAAAATATATTCCGGTTTTTTTTCGGTGTCGAAAATACCGAAATCATCAACGGAAATGCGAGCACCTTCGTTTATTTTTTCGTTTATGATGTTCACTGTCGCTGTTAATAATTCCAACGTTTTAGAGGGTTCCAGGTTGAGTTGTTGCGACAATGTGTTAACAAAATCTTCGTTGGTCATTTTATCTTATTTTTGCCATTAAATCAAACGGGAGAGCAGAAGTGATATTTACATCGTAAAACGCTCCAATTTTCAGCGGTTTTGTTTTTTCTATGAGCACTTCTTCATCCACTTCGGGGGAGTCGAATTCTGTACGACCGATAAAATAATCGGGTTCTTCGCGGTCAATAATCACTTTCAGGTTTTTCCCAACTTTTGATTCGTTGATCGACAGCGAGATTTCTTCCTGCAAGCCCATTAGCACGTCCATGCGTTTTTGTTTTATTTCGGGGGCAATTGTATCGGCATAATGCTTATCGGCATATGTTCCATCCTCATGCGAGTAAGGGAAAGCCCCGAGTCGTTCGAAACGAGTTTGCTCAACAAATTTCAGCAACTCGTCAAAATCTTCCTCTGTTTCTCCCGGGTGACCCACCATCATGGTCGTTCGCAGGTGAATTCCCGGCACCTCTTCCCGGATACGATGAATAAGCTCAATGGTTTCCTGTCTGGTAATATTTCGTCGCATCATTTTCAGCATGCGGTTGCTGATATGTTGGAGAGCGATATCCAGGTAATTACACACATTCTCACGTTCGCGTATTACTCGCAGCAGATCCATCGGGAAATGTGCAGGATAGGCATAATGCAAACGTATCCATTCCACCCCCTCAATATCGGCTATACGCTCAACTAGTTCCGGCAACATCATTTTTTTATAGCGATCGATACCGTAAGAGGTGAGATCCTGAGCAATCAGCTGAAATTCTTTTACGCCTTTGTTCACCAGAAGTCGCACCTCTTCTTCAATTTCTTCCATTGGGCGCGATCTGTGCTTTCCGGTGATCAGCGGAATGGAACAATAAGCACATGTGCGGTCGCATCCTTCCGATATTTTCAGGTAAGCATAGTGGTTTGGCGTAGAAAGTGTTCGGTCTAATCGCAGATCGCTGCGATATGATTTTCCCAGATCAGCGATTAATTTTTTCCAGTCAAATTTTCCGTAAAAACAATCTACTTCCGGAATTTCTTCTTTCAATTCCTGTCGATAACGTTCCGAAAGGCAACCCATCACGAAAAGTTTTTTGAGTTTGTTTTGTTTCTTTGCCTCAGCAAAGGAAAGAATGGTGTTTATAGACTCTTCTTTGGCATCGCCGATAAACCCGCAGGTATTAATTACAACAATTTCGCCTTCCGGAGTTTGCGGATCGTGCTCGACCCTATATCCGTTGGCTGTGAGTTGCCGCATCAGCAATTCTGAATCCACCAGATTCTTCGAACAGCCCAGTGTAACAATATCGATTTTGTTTTTTATCATATCCTGAGTTACTCTCCGAACAATGAATCAACAAATTCTTTTCGATTGAAAACCTGCAAATCTTCGATACCTTCTCCCAGCCCGATGTATTTTACCGGTATTTTAAATTGGTCGGATATTCCGATTACCACACCCCCTTTGGCCGTTCCGTCGAGTTTAGTGATAGCCAAAGCCGTCACATCGGTAGCAGCGGTAAACTGTTTGGCTTGTTCAAAAGCATTTTGTCCGGTAGAACCATCGAGCACCAACAACACTTCGTGCGGTGCGCCCGGTACAATTTTGCCCATCACGTTTTTTATTTTGGTGAGCTCGTTCATCAAATTGGTTTTGGTATGGAGACGTCCTGCAGTATCGATAATAACCACATCGGCATTATTTGCTTTGGCAGAACTGATTGCATCGAATGCCACGGAGGCAGGGTCTGCACCCATTTTTTGTTTTATCACAGGCACGCCCACACGTTCCCCCCAAATGGTAAGCTGTTCAACAGCAGCTGCCCTGAATGTATCGGCAGCACCCAAGAAAACCGATAAGCCATTTTGTTTGAACCGGTAAGCCAGTTTACCGATGGTGGTTGTTTTTCCCACGCCGTTTACCCCCACCACCATAATTACATACGGTTTTTTATCTTCAGAAACTGTAAATTCTTCTATATCGTTTGAATTGTTCTCGGTAAGTAAGCCGGCAATTTCTTCGCGAAGGATGTGTGTGAGTTCATCTGTATTGACATATTTATCGTGTGCAACACGTTTTTCGATACGGTCAATAATTTTAAGCGTTGTATCTACGCCAACGTCAGAGGTTATAAGTATTTCTTCTAAATCATCGAGTACCTCGTCATCTACTTTAGATTTTCCTACGATTGCACGATTGAGTTTCGAAAAAAAACTTTCTTTGGTTTTTTCGAGTCCTTTGTCAAGTGTTTCTTTTTTCCCTTTTGAAAATATATCTAATAAGCCCATTTTATCATTAGTTAAACTAGACACAAAGCTACAAAATAGTCAATAAAAAACTTCCCTACATAGATATGCGGGGAAGTTTTTATATATTTTTAACGGATTTATTTCGAAAGGTAATCTTTAACCAACTCGTTCGGAATCATTTTTTCCTCAAACGAATAAGATCCTTTTTCAGACGATTTTACCATTTTAATTACTTTTGTGTAACTCTGTCCTGTTCTTTTGGCTTTATCACGGAATCCTGCAACACTTTTCTTTGCCATAATTTATGCTGTTTTTATTTGATTTCTCTGTGTATGGTTACTTTCCTTAAAATTGGATTGTATTTTTTCAATTCAAGTCTTCCGGGTGTATTTTTTCTATTCTTAGTAGTGATATACCGAGAAGTTCCCGGCAGCCCGCTATCTTTATGTTCTGTGCATTCCAAAATCACCTGCACTCTTTCTTTTCCTTTCTTTCCCATTGCTTTTTCTTCCTTTTATTTGTTATCTATTCAGATATCCTTTTTCTGCTGCCCGTTTAAGAGCTGCATCCAGTCCTATTTTATTGATAAGACGCAATCCTGCAGCTGAAACATTTAAGCTGATCCAGCAATCTTCTTCTACCCAATAAAATTTTTTTCGGAACAAATTTACATTAAATCTGCGTTTTGTCTTTTTATTGGAGTGAGAAATGCGATTTCCCACCATTGCTTTTTTTCCTGTTATCTGACAAATTCTGGCCATTTTTTACTGTTTCTTAAATCATTATCGATTTGTTATTGCGCAAATCAGGGCACAAAATTAACGATATAATTTTTATTTGCCAACTTTTTGGTAATAATTTTTTCCGAGAATAAAGGGAACCTAAATTATTTACTCTACTCTTGTGTTTTAAATATGCCGCTAAGGTTGTTATACAATTCGTTCAAAAAAGTCAATGTTTGCTGTTGAAGGGCCGATTTCAGTTCTTTTTGTTTTCCTGTCGATGAAGCAATTGCCGAATCGGTAATCATTTCTTCTGCCGGATATGTTTCAATGGAAGAAGAGTTTCCTTTTGTGTTGGATTGCTCGTAATATATATCACGCACCACAAACATACACCCCGCATTGGTTACGGAAGCGTCGAAACGGTAACTCATCAGCATTTTCGTGTTTTTCCCCCCTTTGTTTTCAGGCAATATGAATTCAACTTTTGAACTTACCGTAATACTTAGGTTTTCATTATTAAAACGTAAACTTATTAAATACGGATCTTTTGTATAATTATTTTTTGCCCATTGGCACAAAAGGTCATATTTTTGCTTGAGAGAAAGTTCTGAACCTGTATAAATGAATTGTCGAAAAACAACTTTCCCGTTTGTTACCGGTACCGACGTAAAAACCTGTTCTGTTCTATTTTGGGCTTTCAGCTGGAATCCGATAATCAAAATAAGAATTGTCGTTACAATATACTTTTTCATACTAATATTGATTTTTTTAGTTACGATCTCTTTATTAGTTTGAGTTAGATTACAAACGTACGTAAAAGATTAACCAAGGACAAATTTCTTTTCATAAAAATATTTCGATTAAGTTTTATTTATCGCTTAAAAATCCTTATTTTTGCCCCTTGAAATTTATAATCCCTAATGAAATAAATAACATGTCGAAGAAAAAATATAAAGAAGATAAAGCAGAAAAGAAGCTTGGAGCTATCGATGAAAAGTTAACTGCATCGGAACAGTTTTTAGAAAAGAATCAGAATGCCATTCTTTATGGTTTAGCAGCATTGGTTGTTATCGTAGGCTTATTCCTTGTTTACCGCTATTTATATATAATTCCGAAAAACGAAAAAGCGCAGGCTGCTATTTTTAAGGGCGAGCGTTATTTTCAGGACGGTGAAGATTCGCTTGCACTTTTCGGCAACAACAACGACTACATCGGATTTGAAGCCATTATTGATCAGTATGGAGGGACCAAGACCGCTAATTTGGCTCATGCTTATGCAGGTATTTGCTATAGCAGGTTGGGCGACAATGAAAAAGCGCTTCGTCATCTTAACAAGTTTAAAGGGAAAGATCTTTTGATTGCTCCGGCTGTTATAGGTGCTATGGGCGATGTTTATATGAATATGAATAATCCGAAAGAAGCGATAGCTCATTATAAAAAAGCTGCAGATAAAGCGAATGACGAAATGTTGGCTCCTATTTATTATAAAAAAATAGGGCAGGTATATTTACATCAAAAAGATTACGATAAAGCCATCGAAACTTTTACGAAAATAAAAGATACTTACCTTAATTCTCCTGAGGGTCAAGAGGCCGATAAGTATATTGAACAGGCAAAATTGCAAAGTCAAGGTCAGGGTCAAGAATAAATTTTAGACAACCATGTCAACCGAATTTCATAATTTATCGTCTTACGATGCGAGCAGTGTTCCTGATGGAACGGGTATAAAGATAGGCATTGTTGTTTCGGAATGGAACTCGAATGTTACTAATAAATTGTTAGAGGGAGCGTACGAAACTCTTATTAAATTTGGTGTAAAGGCCGATGATATTATTGTTGAATACGTTCCCGGGAGTTTCGAGCTTACCTATGGAACAAAACTGCTGATTGAAAAGACCGATGTTCATGCCGTAATTATGCTGGGTTGTGTTATTCAGGGCGAAACGCCACATTTCACCTATGTTTGTCAAAGTGTCACTCATGGAGCTACCGAACTTAATCTCAAATACGACATTCCCGTAATTTTTGGTGTGTTGACCACGAATACGCTGGATCAGGCAAAAGCACGTGCAGGAGGAAGACACGGCAATAAAGGTGATGAGGCGGCCATAACGGCTCTAAAAATGGTTGCGCTGAACGCAAAATTTTCGTAGCCGTTTTCTTTGTAATACTATCCGTAAAGCTTTTGATACTTAAGTCGGTCAGGTTTGTTTAAATCTATTTCGAGTTAACTCCGGAAATTTTTATCAATCAAAATGAAGATTTTCTAAAAATAAATAAGGACTTGTTTTTACAAACAAATCCTTATTGCTGTATTCGGTAGCGAGAGGGGGGCACGATCCCCCGACCTCATGATTATGAATCATGCGCTCTAACCGGCTGAGCTATCTCGCCAACATATCGAGTTAAGATCTATTCTCGAATTCGGTGTGCAAAAGTAGCACAACTTTTTGAATTTTGCAATGGAAGTCTCGAAAATTCGCACTTCTAAGTTGAACTTAGCCCTATCATGGAGCACGTGTTTCCATATTATCTCATCCAAAAAATGTAATTTTGTAGTTTTAAACAACATAAGCAATATCATAAAAAAGTGGTTTATCCTGACAATTTTGAACAAAAAATCGAATTTCACAAAATTCGTCAATCGATCGATTCATTCTGTTTAAGTCCGCTTGGACAAGAAAAGGTCGGCGAGATGCATTTTTCGAATTCTTTTGAGGAGATCGACCGTTGGCTGTCTCAGACAGAAGAGTTTGTTCGTATTTTGAATGAAGAAGATTCTTTTCCTGCCGATCATTTTTATGATGTGCGCCCGGTTCTGCGACGGCTTCACGTTGAAGGATCGTGGATCGATCAAAATGCTCTTTTAGAGCTTCGGCGATCGTTGCAGACCATCTATGCCATCGCAACATTTTTGCGTCGCGATGAAGATAAAAATCCAAAATATCCCCATCTCTTGGCGTTGGCCGGGAATGTGGTGGTTTATCCCGAGTTGATAAAAAAAATCGATACCATTTTGGATGACTTCGGACAAATAAAAGACAGTGCTTCATCGCAACTGGCAGATATCCGTCGCCGGCTCACCTCAACCATGAACAGCATTTCCAAAATTCTGAACACTATTTTGCGTAAAGCCCAATCCGAAGGATTTGTTGACAAGGATGTAACGCCTGCCATGCGCGACGGGCGGTTGGTGATTCCTGTGGATCCCTCGCACAAACGTCGGATTCGAGGTATTGTTCACGACGAATCTGCATCGGGTAAAACCGTATATATTGAACCGGCTGAGGTGGTAGAAGCCAACAACCGTATTCGTGAATTGGAAAATGAAGAAAGGCGCGAGATTATACGTATTCTGACGGATTTTACCAATTATCTGCGTCCTTTTTTGCCCGATTTGCTCGAAGCCTACGAGTTTTTGGGATGGATCGATTTCATTCAGGCAAAAGCCAAGTTTGCCTGCCAAATTCATGCCATAAAACCGGTTATGGAAAATCGTCCCGAGATCGACTGGGTGCAAGCCGTTCACCCTTTGCTGTATTTATCTCTGCAAAAACAAAATCGGCAGGTTGTGCCGTTGGATATCGCTTTAAATCAAGAAAACCGAATCCTTATCATTTCCGGTCCCAACGCCGGCGGGAAATCGGTTTGCCTAAAAACCGTTGGTTTACTGCAATATATGGTTCAATGTGGTTTGTTGCTTCCGCTCAAAGAAAATTCTCGTGTAGGCATATTCAGCGATATTTTTATCGACATCGGCGATGAACAATCCATCGAAAACGATTTGTCGACTTACAGTTCGCACCTGCTCAACATGAAATTTTTTCTCAAAAACTGCAATGCACATTCGTTGCTTCTCATCGATGAGTTTGGTAGCGGAACAGAGCCACAGATTGGTGCTGCCATTGCCGAAGCCCTGTTGGATCAATTCAACCGGAAGCAATCGTTTGGTGTCATTACAACACACTACCGCAATCTTAAGCAATACGCCGGCGAGCATCCGGGCGTAATCAATGGTGCCATGCTGTACGACCGCCATCAAATGCAGCCTCTTTTCCGGCTTTCCATTGGCAGTCCCGGCAGTTCGTTTGCTGTTGAGATTGCACGAAAAATCGGTTTGCCTGAGGAAGTCATAGACCGAGCGGCAGAAATTATCGGGAGCGATGCCATCAATATCGACAAATATTTGCAGGACATTTCGCGTGACAAACGATACTGGGAACGAAAACGTAACGAGATCCGCCGCGAACGAAAACGAGTGGGAGAGCTTTCGGCCAAATATCAAACCGAGTTGGAAGAAATCGATAAACAGAAAAAAGAAATTCTTGCGCAGGCGCAATCGCAAGCCGAACAGTTATTGGCAGAGAGCAATGCAAGGATAGAGAGGGTGATTCGCGAGATACGCGAGTCGCAGGCAGAAAAAGAAAGAACCAAGCAGGTACGCCGTTCGTTGGACGAATTTCGAGAACGAGTAGCACAGAAAGGGGATGAAACCAACGTGCGTTCGAAATTTCGGTTGCCACGCACAAGGAAAAAAGCACAAGAAAAGGTCGAGTTGTTTCCGGGCGATGCCGTCAGGTTAAAAGGGCAAACGGTTGTAGGTAAGATTTTAGAAATACAAGGCAAAAAAGCATGGGCTGTTTTTGGGTCTATCAAATCGATGGTACCTATCGACAAACTGGAGAAAGTAAGTCAACGTCAACTTAAAAAGGAAATCAAAGACGCTCTTCCCGATTCCACCATGCGCGAGCAGATACACGAAAGGAAATTGAAGTTCAAACCCGATCTCGATGTGCGCGGCATGCGTGGCGACGAAGCTTTGCAAGCTGTGATGTATTTTATCGACGATGCCATTCAGTTGGGTATTTCTCGGGTGCGTATTTTGCATGGAACAGGTACAGGTGCTTTGCGTCAAATCATTCGCGAGTATCTGTCCACAGTCGACGGCGTAACGCATTTTCAAGATGAACATGTTGAACTTGGCGGAGCAGGAATTACAGTGGTAGATTTGGAATAAACTATCGGAAATATTTACTAACTTTATGCCGTTAAATTAAATTTATTATTTAATTAGGCTAAAAAACAAAAAAACCAAACAATTTTCGTTCATATTTTTAAATTGCCATATATTATGAGATTAAATCTTAGTTCACAAATCACGTTGAAAAGGATACCCAAAAAGTATTACAGGACCGAAAACGATTTTGAGGAATACATTCTGACACGTTTCGAAAAAATTCCGACTTACATTTATGAGGATATGCACGAAGCATCGAAAGTTGTTGCCGACGAAATCGTAACAATTCTTTTGAAGAAACAACAAGAGGGTAAACCTTTTGTAATGGGCATTTGCGGAGGTGCTTCTCCTCAGCATATTTACGAAGAATTGGTTCGCCGTCACAAAGAAGAAAACATCAGCTTTCGCAATTTGGTTGTTTTTAATATCTATGAATACTATCCGGTTAGCGATGTTTCGCAGAGCAATTTGCAGATGTTGAAGGATGTTTTCCTGGATCATATCGACATTGATCCTCACAATATTTACTCTCCCGATCCGGCTGTGGAAAAAGATCTCATAACCGAAAATTGTGCAGCATATGAAGAAGCGCTCGAATCGTTCGGCGGCTTAGATTATTTGCTATTGGGATTAGGCAGCAAAGGCAACATTGGATTCAATATGCCCGGCAGCAACCCCAATTCGCGCACCCGATTGGTAATGCTCGATGGCGATTCGCGTCGCGATTCCGTAAGCATTTTTGGTTCGTTAGACAAGGTACCCATCAGTGCCATCACAATGGGTATTTCGGATATGATGAAAGCACGCCAAATAACCCTCATTGCATGGGGTGAACAAAAAGCAGAAAGTATTAAAGAAATGGTGGAGGGGAGTGTGAGTGAATCCATGCCTGCTTCATTTTTGCAAACGCATCCCAATTCCAAAGTCGTCATCGATCTTTCTGCGGCTTCCAATCTCACCCGCATCAGCTATCCCTGGCTGGTAACCAGTTGCGATTGGAACAATCAGCTCATTCGAAGAGCTATTGTATGGCTGTGCGACAAAGTTGACAAACCCATACTCAAATTAACCAATAAAGATTATAGCGACAATGGTTTGAGCGAATTGCTTACCATCTATGGTTCGGCATATAATGTCAACATCAAAATCTTTAACGATCTTCAGCACACCATTACCGGTTGGCCCGGTGGTAAACCCAATGCCGACGACACCTATCGTCCCGAACGAGCCAAGCCTTATCCTAAAAAGGTGATCATTTTCAGTCCGCATCCCGACGACGATGTCATATCCATGGGTGGAACTTTTCAGCGGCTTGTAAATCAAGGTCACGAAGTACATGTAGCCTATCAAACTTCGGGAAATATTGCCGTAAACGATGAAGAGGTAATCCGTTACATTTCGGTGATCAACAGCATTCGCAAACGATTCGATCCGGGAAATGTGGTCATTCTCGAAAAGTATGAGCAGATTCGTAATTATCTTTTGTACGAGAAAAAGAAAGACGATGTGGATATCCCCGATGTTCTTTTCATTAAAGCACAAATTCGACGCGAAGAGGCACGCACCGCAGATCGGTACATCGGGTTGTCGGACGAGAACATTCATTTTTTGGATCTTCCTTTTTACGAAACGGGGCGGGTGAAAGAGAATCCGCTTTCGGAAAAAGACGTGCTCATCATAAAAAATTTCATCGAGTCTATCCAACCCCACCAAATTTATGTTGCCGGCGACCTTGCCGATCCTCACGGCACACACAAAGTATGTTTGGATGCGGCGTTGGCTGCCATCGATTTGGTCAAAGACGAAGAGTGGTTTAAAGATTGCCGGATATGGATGTATCGCGGAGCCTGGATGGAATGGGAGATCGACCACATCGAAATGGCTGTTCCGCTCTCGCCCGAGGAACTTCGACAGAAACGCAACGCCATTCTCAAGCATCAATCGCAGATGGAAAGTGCACCTTTCCTTGGCGACGATGAACGCTTGTTCTGGCAGCGTGCCGAAGAAAGAAACAAAGCCACGGCCGAATTGTACTGGAAATTGGGGCTTGCCTCCTACGAAGCCATTGAAGCTTTTGTGGAATATAAACCTGTAATATAAAAAGAAGAAAAATTCGCAACCAAAAAGAGGCGTCCGATACGGGTGCCTCTTTTTTTGACATTATTTCACCATTGTACTTCAATTATTCGCTTAATTTGTCCGTTATGTGGAAAAAAGTTTCTAAATTGAGCACCTTTATTATGAAAAAGTAAGTCGAAAGGGATGAGCAAAGAAAAATTTCATATCGAGTTCATGATGGGAAATGTTTCGCAGAACAGTCTTTGGCGGATGATTAGCTATCCCGACGGATTGGAAGAATGGTTTGCCGATGTGGTATCGGTCGACAGGGATTCCAATCTGTACATATTCACTTGGGAAGGTGAAAGCGAAGCAGCCCGAGTTTTATTTTCCAGGCCCTTGTCGGCCATTCGTTTTCATTGGCTTGACGATGAGGATGAGAAGACCTATTTTGAGTTTGCTCTTCATAAACTGGAATTAACAGGCGACACTACGCTTGAGATAACCGATTTTTCCGAACCCGATGAAAAAAGCGATGCCATTATTCTTTGGGAAACCCAAGTTGAGGAGTTGAAGAAAAGATTGGGAATTTAAAAACCATTGAAAAGGAATTTATCTGCATGGTTTTTACTATCTTTGCAGACAAAATCGGAAGACGGAATTTGGTTATCCTTTCATGAGCAAAAAAATCCATATTAAGCGGTTGGATAGTTACATGCTGCAAATTTTCCTGCCTTTGTTTCTGATGACTTTTGCTATCTGTCTTTTCATGGTACTCATGCAGTTCCTTTGGAAATACGTTTCGGATATGGTAGGAAAAGGGTTGGAATTAAGGGTTATTATCGAAATGTTTTGGTATGCGGCTCTTAATCTTATTCCTATGGCGCTTCCCTTGTCTATTTTGTTGGCTTCGCTCATGATTTTTGGAAATCTTGGTGAAGATCTTGAACTTTTGGCCATAAAAACATCGGGGATCTCCTTGCTACGGACCATGAGTCCGCTTATTGTTCTCACCTTTTTTATCAGCGTAGGTGCTTTTTTCTTTCAAAACAATGCCATGCCCCATATTCAGACCAAATTTTACTCGCTGTTGATTTCCATTCGGCAAAAATCGCCCGAGTTGGAGATTCCCGAAGGCGTTTTTTACAGAGGGATAGAAGGTTATAATCTTTTTGTTCAGCGAAAAGACCGTAAAACCGGCATGCTGTATGGGGTTATTATTTACGATATATCCAAGAACAATGTCGATGAAATGGCGGTTATTGTTTGCGATTCGGCAAAAATGGGCATGTCGAAAGACAAACTTTCCATTGTTCTCACTTTGTATAATGGTCAGCAGTTTCAAAATTTTGAAGGTGCAGCCCCATACGGTAATCGTGAATTTGTTCCTTATGCGCGTGAAAATTTCAAAGAGAAGCAAATTCTCATTCCTTTCGATGCCAATTTCAACCGTCTCGACGATTCTGCACTCGAAGGAAATCCCGGGAGCAGTTACATGGCCAAAAACCTCAATGAGTTGAAAAGCTCCATCGACTCAATGCAGTGCGAATTGGATAGCATGAATTTCATCGACCGTAAAACGATGAAAAACTATTCTTTTCTTACATTTAGAAACACTTACCCTGCTCAGCAGAAAGATTCCGTTCTCGAAAAAGCAAAAAAAGAGGTACATCAAATTGTCAGTCCCGACTCGTTGTTTGCTTCCAAAGATTTGCAAACGCAGGTTTCCATCTTGCAGCATGCCTATAGTAAAGCCGAAAATAACAGCAACGAATTTTTGTTTCGTTCCATGACGAAAGTATCCACGCAACGTCTTATCAACCGCCATTGGATCGAGTGGCATCGAAAATTTACGTTACCCTTTGCCTGCCTCATATTCTTTTTTATCGGGGCACCGTTGGGGTCCATTGTACAAAAAGGCGGGTTCGGCACGCCGATTGTTATTTCGGTGATTTTGTTCATTATTTATTATATTTTCGACAATATAGGTTACAAAATGGTGCGCGACGGTGTATGGGTGCACTGGGTGGGTATGTGGTTCAGTGCCATGATTTTGCTGCCGATGGGTATCTTTTTAACGTATAAGGCAATGAACGATTCGGCAATTTTGAACCGCGAAACTTACGCCGCTTTCTTCAAAAAGATATTTTTTATTCGCGAACAGCGTCATTATCCCGTTAAGGAAGTGGTTATGGATAAGCCCGATTACAAGGAAATTGCCCGTTATGCCACTCAACTGTCGGCAGATATCGATGCTTATCTTGCCAAGTACCGTAAGCTGCGATATAAAGCCTATTGGACCGATAATCAGTATGAAGAAGAGTTGCAGCGCATCAAAAATAAAACGGAATCCATGCTCGATAAGGTTTCAAATTCCGAAAACCCGTTTATTCTGGAAAAAGCAGAAGAATATCCTGTTCTGATTCAACATCAGCGTCCGTTTAAAGCAAATTCCGTTATGGCGCGTATTTGTATGTACCTGTTTCCCATAGGGATCATTTTCAAATTGATTTCTTTTCTTTTTGAAAGGAGGATATCGAACGATTTATTGACGATAAAAAAATTAAATGGCGAGCTTCTTCAGTTAATTAATGAAGCGGTAAAAGCCGAAAGCATAGCTGTATAAATAAAAATAAGAAAGTATAAGATATATGGAAAAATTCAAATTCAATACAATAGAGGAAGCGATCGAAGAAATCAAAAAAGGGAATTTTGTCATCGTTGTCGATGATGAAGATCGCGAAAACGAGGGCGATCTGGTGATTGCTGCCGAACATATTACTCCCGACAAAATCAATTTTATGGAAACCCATGCGCGGGGGCTCATCTGCGTTCCACTCACCGCCGAACGGTGCGAAGAGTTGGATTTGCCCATGATGGTGATCAACAACACGTCTATTCATTCCACCCCGTTCACCGTTTCAGTCGATTTGCTCACACACGGTTGCACCACAGGCATATCGGCATACGACCGCGCTCAAACCATTTTGGCACTGACACGCGAGGAAACCCGTCCGGAAGATTTGGGTCGTCCGGGGCATATTTTTCCTCTTCGGGCACAATCGAAGGGAGTGCTTCGCCGTTCGGGTCATACCGAGGCGACCATCGATTTGGCACGTTTGGCCGGATTGTATCCTGCCGGAGTATTGGCAGAAATCAAAAAAGAAGACGGTTCAATGGCGCGTCTGCCCGAATTGATGGAAATGGCCGAGAAATTCAATCTCAAAATTGTTTCTGTAGCCGATCTTATCAAATATCGACTGCAAACCGAATCGTTGATCGAACGCGGCGAAGAAGTGCATCTTCCTACCCGGTACGGCGATTTCATGATGATTTCTTTTTTGCAGAAAGCCACCAAACAAGAACATGTGGCGCTGATAAAGGGCACTTGGGAAAAAGACGAGCCCATCTTGGTGCGCGTGCATTCGTCGTGTCTCACGGGCGATACTTTCGGGTCGCTGCGCTGCGAGTGTGGCGAACAACTTCACAAAGCCCTTCAAATGATCGAGAACGAAGGCAAGGGTGTTCTTGTTTATCTCAGTCAAGAGGGGCGCGGCATCGGGTTAATGGGTAAGGTTGCGGCTTACAAGTTGCAGGAGAAAGGGATGGATACCGTCGATGCCAACCTGCATCTCGGTTACCGTGCCGATGAGCGCGACTATGGTGTAGGTGCGCAGATTCTGCGCAATCTCGGGGTGACCAAAATGCGGTTGATGACCAACAATCCCGTTAAGCGTATCGGATTGGAATCTTATGGATTGCATGTAGTGGAAATTGTTCCTTTGGAAATTAAGCCCAATAAATACAACAAATTCTACATGGAAACCAAGAAGAACAAAATGGGACACAATCTCAGCAATATATAGAATGTTGATTTCTTTATTTTTGTCGTCAATTTGTATTAACCGAAGCTGAGGAAGGCTCTTTCTCGGTTGATGATATTCATCATGTGGTACACATAAAATTTGTGTATCGAATTTTTTTTGGCTGTAACGGAACAAAATTTTATCCTTTTTCGGAAAATGTACGTTAACATTAACCAACTCAATTCCTCAGCCGGAATTTCCGAAGAGAGATGAAGAAAAGCAGTATCCTTTTTTTGAAAATCCGACGGGCAAAAAACGGGTATTTTTGCGTAAAACCAGCCTTGATTTGCCTGAAAGCTGCTTTTATTTGTTAAAGAATATTATCAGAATCGAGGTAAGTCATAATTTTTATGTACGTCGGGAAATGCGGCGGAGGATAAAAATTTATTTCATTGATCCCGGACAACGATTTTCAGGCTCTACCCACTCCTTTTTTTAATCTCATTTCCCCACTTAACACCAATTATACTAAGGGTTTCCTGCGCTACGGTTATTCTCTACAGGTTGCTCTGTACATGTTAACTTATGCAGTTTCATAGACCACGCTGTCGAATAGAAAACAAGCAAATTATTTTTAAAAAACTAAAAAGGCGAAGATTTGCACTAAAAAAATATGTATTTTTGATTCATATAACCGTTTCACTTGTGCTTCCAATTCGCTGTAGTCGATT
>JAAZMQ010000169.1 GCA_012798745.1 Bacteroidales bacterium | reverse complement strand
ATTAAACCGTTTTAGCGGAAGAAAGTACTCCTGAAGATCAGAAATGGTTCTCGGGAGCTGAAAAAAGTGGCATGTCAACCAAAAAAATAATGAAATGCCACTCACAAAAGACATTTTTTTGGCGTCCAATTTCAAATTCGATTTTTAAGTAGTAATCAACACTCACAGACTTAGGTGTCCATGGCATTTCCACAATTTTGGAAATCTCAAAAGCGGTCAGGTTTCGCAACAGTGTTTTATCATAAAAGTTGGCAAGCAGAGCCCAATTTTTATCCGTACTCATGCTTAACAGCGAGCTTTTTTCATCAAGTTTAATTCTATAAGGCTTTTTAGGAACCCCATACCAAGTAGAATTTCCTCTACCTTTCATTTCACCTATAGCATTGAATTCTGTGGTACTTGTATATAAATTATCGGGGTCCATAACTTTTAGCGTAATTTTCTTATATGTCTCCTTTTCATCATCCCTGTACTCCTGACGACCTTCCACCTCAACATATACTTGCGGCAGCTGTGGAAGTTTTTTCGTTATCGTAACTGTGTATTCGCGCGGTTCACTATTAATTCCAAAAACCGTATATGTAACAGGTTGACTAAAATCGTTTGCCGTAACGTTGCTTATTTGTTCAACGCCATTTACTTCAACCTTAACACCCACATAATTAAAGGAAACAACAAGGTTGTTGAGTGAAACATTATATGGAACAGTCAATTTTATTTCAATGCCAGATCTATCGCCCACAACAACCTCATTCAAACCACTGTTGAATTCAGGTCGTAATGTAAAAGATTCAAACTTAGGCTCCAGGACTTCTTTTTCCGATTCTTTATCACAAGCAATAAGACCGGTTAACAGTATTAGAGCAAGATATAGTAAACTACGCGATTTAATAAAACTCATCATGATAAGATGTTATCATTAATATTATGCACAAATGTAGGATTTATTTATGCATAAAACAATCACATCGTTCATATTAACACAATTCGTATTCTTATTTGCTGAATATTGAGATTTTGAAGAGATGCTTTTGTAGCCTATCTTTGCATCAATTAAACAAAAATAATAATGACACAAACACCGAAATGTATTAAATGCCAGAGTGGCGTAACCTATTTCGACGGATCACTTTTTCACTGTACCGAATGTTTTCATGAGTGGACACAAGCCGATATCGACTTAGCAGAAGATTCCGCTAAAGTTATCGATAGTAATGGAAATGAATTGTTTGACGGAGACGATGTTACTGTAATCAAAGATTTAAAAGTAAAAGGCTCTTCAATGGTTGTAAAACGTGGTACTCGTGCTCGTGGAATAAGACTTTCTGAAGATGATCCTACCCATGTGCAGGCAAAAGTAGATGGTCAAGTAATATTTCTAAAGACAGAATTCCTGAAAAAATAATTTTAACAGCTTAGATCCCTTTTTTCTAGATTCTTACGCACAGTTATTCGCACAATTTGTGCTATAACTCTGTTTTTTTATCCAATTTATGAGTCCGCTCCGAAAAGTCGGAGGGATAATTTTAGTTTATAATTTTTTCTGTTCATAACCTTTTATTCACCGGGTGATTTTCACCCTGAAAAATCTCCTTGAAATATTCGCGTATGTAATTATTATTCATTATCTTAACGGTGTATTTAAACTCGTTACAACATGTTTAAGAAATCAGATTCCCATAGTCAATTAGACCTGTTTTCATCGCCAACGGAGTACTTCAGGGGCTCCAAGAAGAAGGAATACCTGAAAGATGGCTCCTGGCATAACCT
>JAAZMQ010000168.1 GCA_012798745.1 Bacteroidales bacterium | reverse complement strand
TTCAGGTCTTAATGGAAGTAATTGGCAAGTGACCATGTTTTATACTTATGCTTATCAGTTAATTAACAGGGCGAATTATATGCTGCAAAAAATTGAGGAGAACGCCGATTTTGCATACAAAAAACAGCCCGAGCTTAAAAATTTTCACAAAGGAGAAGCCCTTTTTCTTAGAGCTTACATGTATATGCAGCTTTGGAATGTTTTTGGAACAGCCCCTTTGGTCACGGAAAGAATTACTAAAATAGCCGATGGTTATCTTCCCAATTCGAAGGATACAGAATTGCTTGATCAGGCAATCGAGGATCTTGCGGAAGCTGCGCAGTTGCTTCCCGATAGTTGGTCAGCCGACATGAAAGGACGGGTTACCAAAAATTCAGCTTACGGTCTTCGTGGAAAATGTTTGGTATTCAGAGGTAGTGTGAAGAAAGCTACCACCGATTTTACGGAAGCAATTACCGATTTCAATAAAATTAACAGTGCTAGCCTTGCTCCGAAATACAGCCAGAATTTCGATGTGAATTTTGAAAATAACCAAGAATCGCTTTTTGAATATCAGGCAAACAGTAGTCCTTCCGATGTTAATCCATTTCTGGATAACGACAATTTTGCTGTTATTGGTGAGATAGGGGCCTATTATGGTTTTTTTACCCAAAAACCTTCGTGGATCGGAAATTCTTATTATACGGCAACTGCTTCCATTAAAGATGCTTACAATGATGGCGATTTTAGAAGAACATACAATATAGACTTAAATCCTGACGTAAAGCTGAATGTTAAAAAATATATTCGGAATACTGCTTATGCAAAAGGATGGGGTGGGCAGGATTATGAACTTAGCGTGAATAATCCGAGAATTTTGCGTTATGCCGATGTATTATTGCTTAAAGCTGAAGCGATTGTTCGTTCTAATGGTAGTCTATCGGAAGCCATTGGACTGATTAATCAAATTCGAGAACGTGCTCGAAATTCAGGAGATGAATATTCCGAAGTCCCGGCAGATCGAAATGTAAATGAAACCGATCCTCAAAAAGTGTTGGAATGGATTTTTGAAGAACGCCGCCTTGAATTGGCTTTTGAGGAAGGTCATCGCTGGTGGGATTTGCGTCGTCGGCATATAGCCGGAGAAATTGATCTTAAAAGCTGGGATTTTCAATCGCTTGATCCTAATTTCAAGTTTGAAGACTATAACGTGAATTTCCCATTACCTGAGCAAGAAGTGGTGGAAAATCCGAATATGAATCAAAATGTAGGTTATTGATCCTTCGATTAACGAAAAAGAACCCTCTCTTTGGAGGGTTTCTTTTTCGTGAACTTCCTTAAATTTTTCTTATTGACTTGAATTCCATTCAATTTTTTCATCCCTTTTAATTTCGACAAAAATGAATCTAACGCGAAGAAGTTTTATTAAAAAATCGACCATGGTTGCTTCAGCGATAGGGACAATTACGATTCTTCCTCAACGCGTATGGTCGGCTGTAGTTGCGCCATCGGATAAAGTGAATGTGGCATTGATAGGGTGTAATAATATGGGTTTCGGTATTTTGGAACATCACCTCGATACGAGAATGGTAAATTGTGTTGCTCTTTGCGATGTGGATAAAAATGTACTGAACACTAAGGCACAAGAAGTGAAAAACCGTTATGGACAGCAACCTGCTTTATATGGCGATTATCGACAAGTTCTCGAGCGAAATGATGTGGATGCCGTAATCATTGGCACTCCGGATCATTGGCATTGTTTGATAATGGTAGACGCTTGTCAGGCAGGAAAGGATGTGTATGTAGAAAAACCGATGGCCAATACTATCGGCGAGTGCAATATAATGGTCAAGGCCGCAAAGAAATATCAACGTGTGGTGCAGGTAGGCCAACAACAGCGTGACAGTAAAGTTTTTCAAGATGTAATGAATCTGATAAAATCCGGCGAAATAGGAAAATTGCGCAAAGTGAACATCTGGGCCAATTTTAATTATGGGTTGGGAGCTCTTCCTCGACCTGACAGTGAGGTGCCGCTCGGGGTGGATTATGATATGTGGCTTGGGCCGGCTCCGCAACGTCCTTTTAATCCCAACCGTTTTCATGGAAGTTGGAGACATTTTTGGGATTACGGAGGAGGTCTAATGTCCGATTGGGGGGTGCATCTTATCGATATGGGTCTTTGGGCAACTGATCTGGTCGAGGGACCAGAAAAAGTAATCACTTACGCTGCGAATCTTTGTCCCAAAGTCATGCACCGGGATACCTTCGACACCATGAACGTTATTTTTCCGAAAAAAGATTATGTCATCACGTGGGATATGACAGCGGGCATTCAGCAAGGACCTTTCGATTCATCTTATGGAGTGCAATTTATTGGAGATAATGCCACGATTTGTGCCGATCGTTTGAAATATCGTTTATATCCCGAATGGGACGAAGAAAAGAAAATGCCGAGGGCAAAAGCTGTTTCCTATGACAAGGGGAGTGAATCCCATCGCCAGCATGTAGATAATTTTCTGCATTGCGTGAAGAGTCGTGAGACCCCTTCCTGTCCTCCAGAGGTGGGGAGGGCAGCTGCATTGCATGCTCATATTCCGAATATTGCCGGACGTGTAGAACAAACAGTCCTTGAGTGGGATGATGTTAACAATCGGTTTACCAATTGCGAAAGGGCCAATGAATTGATATTTCCCGAGTATCGCAAGCCGTGGCATTTGCCTGAAGTTTAGAAGATGGTAAAAACAAGATAAGAGTAAAACGAAAAAAATGGGAAGCAGGAGGAATTTTATAAAGAAAGGCATGACGGTAGCTACGGGATTATTATTTGCCGACCATGCGATTTCAATGGATTTTGTAAGCAACAGTAAACTTAGAAAGATTGGCTTTATTGCTGGAATTGTCGATAAGGAAATGAAAGCCGATTGGAAAGAGACTTTAAAAAAGGCGGTAGCATTTGGCTTTTCAGAAATAGAGGGAGGCGACGAGTATGCTCCTTCGTCTAAGGAGTTTGTCGATTATTGTAATGAGATCGGTTTAAAACCTGTGGCTTCGGGCATTGATTTTACGGCTACAGCAGATCAACTACAGGCGGAATTTGACCGAATAAATGTCTTAGGAGTAAAGTATGTCGTAACTTACTGGCCATGGCTTACAGGAGGACCATTTACTTTAGAGGACTGCAAAAAAGCGGCCAGGATGCTTAATGAAATGGGTGCTCAAGCAAAAGCAAACGGTCTGTCGTTATTGTGGCATAATCACGATTTGGAATTTCATACCATGGAAAAAGGACTGCCTTTCGATTACTTGATGGAGAATACCGATCCTCAGCTCGTTCAGTGCGAAATGGATATTTATTGGGTAAAAAAAGGAGGAGCGGATCCTCTTCAAGTGTTGAGGAAATATGCCGGGAGAATTTCAGTTTTGCATGTGAAAGACATGGCTCCTGATGGTGATTTTATTTGTCCCGGCAGAGGAATTATCGATTTTGTACCCATTTTCAGAGAAGCTGAAAAGCAGGGGATCAAACACTATATGGTTGAACGTGACAATGAACCCAATGGAATAGGCTGTCTGGAGTCGAGTGCGGAATTTTTGAAAAAGATTTCTTTCTAAGCGTTTTTAGACGGTTTTGATGCGAAGTATTGACAATCGTTTTTTATTGCTATGTTGTAAAAATTAATTTACCTATTTAAGATTGAAAGAATAATGAAAGC
>JAAZMQ010000167.1 GCA_012798745.1 Bacteroidales bacterium | reverse complement strand
TAACTGATGGACAGCCTTTACTTTCTCTGACTCGCTGTGTACTTTCTTTTTCATTGTTGTTCCTTTGCCAAACAAAGTTAATAATTTTGTCTAACTCGAAACTGTCCTACAAATAGGGAAGGTTACAGGCTTACCAATTGCTCTCCTTGATTGGATGGCTAAAACAACGAAAGTTTTTAATTGTCTTTTTTGGGGGGGCCTGATATTTGGGTTGATTCATTTCTATAGTTTATCTTATGTGATTTATAACTTCTTTGTCGGTGCTTTATTGATGTTTGCTTATATTGTTAGAATCAATAAATCGCCCTACTGGACTGTAGTTGTATTGCATGGATTAATGAATTTATTCTCAATCTTCATAGATCCTGTCGAGAAAATTATTTTTAATATGATGTGATGTTTAAGTTTTTAATCTATGATATACAAATTCACTTCATCTGTATTAGCCCGTAATACCGAGCACTTTAATTGTATTTAATTTTATTTGTTACTTTTGTATCGAACAAGCTGATCCGAAGGTGATATATTATACCGAAGGATTTCTAAGGTGTTATTACCAAGCGTAGTAAAGTGCCAAGCCTCTAAGGCTGTTTTCAGCCATATTATCAAAACTTTTGGATAAGTCATATTATTATATATGTTGTACCTGCCATCTAGGTGATACCGGCTTAACTCCTGCAGGAATACGCAATTTAACTCCATTAGGATAAACAATCTCGAACGCATTCCCCTCTGATTGGTGCATATGCTCCGGATCTGTTTTTTCTGAATCCTCTTCTTTGTCTGTAACTGATGATTTGCGATACATTCCTCTAAAAGAGGAGTTTTATGCCAAAAGTGGCAAGCTTCTCAAACGTGCTGTTTTGAGTGATGTTGTTCAGATTGATGGCACCTGGTTTCCAAAAACCATACTTTATGAGGATATGTTGAAACAGGGTGGTGACGGCACTGAGTTTAAAATCACCTACATCCGCTTCAATCAGAACATTCCGGATTATATCTTCTCAAAGGCAGCACTGAAAAAATAGAACTATCTGAACGGTAGTAAAAAAGTATAGACAAACCTACTTTGAATTACGTAGGGTGGTACTTTTCGGGAACAACTTCCAACATTTCTAAAAAACATTTTTCCCATTGACTTGGCACCAAACAAACGATTGGGGAGTTTAGGTCTATTCCATACTTTTCTGAAATTGCTCTAATCTGCCCTTTTCTGAAAATCGACTTCAAAGCTGTTCTGACGGATAAATCAGGTTTCAGTAAAAGAGATGAAATAAACGCTAAATATTTGGTTTTAAGTTCAAAATCAAAAGACTTATTCTTCCTTTTTATGTGTAACAGAGCAGACTTGACAGTTGGCGGGGGTAAGAAACTTTCAGGACTTACCTCACGAGTAATTTTTAATTTAAAGAAAGTATGATATAAAACAGTGTATGGATTATAGATCTTTCTAGCAAACAGCTTTTTTGCAGACTCTAACTGAAGAATTATTGAACCACCGAGAAAATTTTCAACTTCTTCATACATTATAATTTTGAAAATATAGGAAGTAATTCCATAAGGAATGTTTGACACCACTTTAAAAGGGGTTTTAGGAATTTCAAAACTTCTGAAATCACTACCCGAAACTTTAACATTTCGCTCATTAGAAAATAACTTGTGTAAATGTTTAACTAAAGCTGTGTCGTTTTCAATAGCAATAACATTTCGGGCTCTTTTTAATAAGTGAACAGTCAGAAAGCCTTTTCCTGCACCAATATCTAAAACCGTATCTTCTCTGTTTATGTCTGCTTGCTCAATTGCATCTTTTATTAACACTTTATCAATAGTAAAGTGCTGACCCGTGATACGAACGGGTAATTTCTTTTTTGTCATTAATTACTTCGAAAAAGGTGATACTTGAATTCAAATCGCGGAGAAGTGAATAGGCAGTATTACCCGACAAGGCAACTATAGCTGAGCAATGCAATCAATCAAAAGATACAACACGCCAAGCATAGACTGATCATCTTGACATAAAAAATATAGTTTGGTTTTTATTTATTTCTGCCTATCACTTAGATAGATAACCAAGGTTTGCTGAAATACATAATGCAATTGTTTAAGTAAAATCAGTTGCAAATAACTAAGTCGATATATTTGCTGCTTTCAATTTAAAGTAAACATAAAAAAAACAGAAATTATGAAAGGAACAGGACCCGATAAAAACGAAAAATATCCATTAAACGGACAAAAAAGACTATGCTTTCTCAAGAACATTATAATTAATCCTAATATTGTAGTTGGCGATTATACATATTACGATGATTATGAAGATGCTTTGAACTTTGAGAAAAACGTAAAGTACCATTACGACTTCATCGGAGATAAATTAATAATTGGTAAATTTTGTATGATTGCTCCGGGAGTGACTTTTATAATGAATGGAGCAAATCTTCAATTGAATGGAATTACAACCTATCCGTTTAGTCTTTTTGGAATAATTCTGACAGTCGGTATTTTGCTGTTGATAATTAACATTAGTGAAATATTAAACTGACAGTTTTGCCAAACAAATCTTTAACAATTTAATGTCTGCGATGTAACAACCACACTGTAATCAATCCAAATAAAAAGGTAGAGGTAAAAGTTTCAACCATGTGGCTGAGTCTTACGCTGGCTAACGGCATAAGTGGATTTGAATTAATATGAACTAAGTGGGGAATTGCAAAAAGTGATGCAACCAACAGCGCTGTTTGCCAAGGCTTGAGTTTGGATGCAAGGATTATGGGCAAAGCTATTGCTGCAAATAGTACTCCTCTTGCTAATTGCAGAATAATTAAGCTTGGCGAGTTGCTAAATGTATTATATGTGTGAGTGAAGAATGGGGTTATTTCACCGGGACTGCCATAAAATGCTCTGAGTTCGGGGTTTTGCCATGCTATAAAATAACCTGCCAGCCAGTATATTATCAGATAGATAATTGCGAGTATGCCAAATTTAAGTATCAACTGCTTATTGGACATTCCCAGCTTTATATTCTCGGTGTTTGCATCTCTTTTTTTCCACTTTCCGCAAATCATAACTGCAATGGGAATGTATATAAGCGGTATGGGCAATCCCATTATAAATAATCGTGGAAGTAGCTCGGATGTTATGGTTACATCTTTCAGAAAGTACCATGTTTCTATTTGTGTTAGTAATGTGAATGAGCCGTAATATGCTATACCTACAAATAATGCAAGCCGCCATCCGTGCCATTTGGAGGTGACAATAAGTGTAATGATCAAGGTTGTATTTATTAATCCCAGGATAAGCATTCCACTTGTGTCGCTCATTAATCCGGGTTGTGATGCAGTTTCAGGAATTAGGTCCCCAACTGCCAGTGTGCCTATAATCCAGATTGGAAAGTAAAGAATAAATAATAAGATGAATCTTGAGGTCCAAATAAGTGTTTTTTTTGTATTCATAGTTGTCAAGTTTCACAAGGTTGTTTATGAAAACTTGGATTTTTATTTGGCTTTAAATGTAAAATTTTATTTTTAAATTCACAAGGATTTTGCTTAAAAATTTCAGGTTTTAACATAAACCATTTTTCTACAGCCTGAAAAGGGGTTTTTACGCCCAACTCTTTTCTCACTCCGCCATGTCTTCCATAGAGCATGTAATATACGGGAAAAGCCATCAAAGCCTCATTCATCTCTTCTTTATTTGCGTAATTCTCTT
>JAAZMQ010000166.1 GCA_012798745.1 Bacteroidales bacterium | reverse complement strand
GTCGAATAAAAATTCAGATAAAATATAGCAGTAAAAGTCGTTTATTCATGAAAGGAGGGGTGTCTCACCTATGAGTCATTCCTCCTTTTTTATTTTTCCCTTAAACGTTCGATTAACGGCAAAAAAGGTGCATTTCGCATTGCTTTTGGAAAAAGGGTGTGAAATGCAGAGAATTTTTATAAATTTGTTTTCGAAAATGATAAATAAACAATTTTTTTACTAGTTATGATAAAATATTACCCCTTACTTTTTTTCTTTTTTTATTCGTTGTGCTGTCAGGCATGCAGTGATGGCAAGACGCCATCGGAAACAAATCAAGAATATCAGATAAACTGGAATGCTGCGGCAGATAGCAGCAGTTCCGCTCTAATCCATTTGTTTTGGAACGCTGACGAGCATTATTTCAATTACAATAATCTCGGGTTGAAAGATTTTCATTATTGGCCGCAAGCGCATGCACTTGATGTGATGGTTGATGCTTATTCCCGCACAGGAGATAACCTTTATAAAACAACCATTAATGAATGGTATGATGGGGTGAAAAGGGAAAATGGCAACACCTTTTTAAATATCTTTTATGACGATATGGAATGGAATGCTCTGGCTATGTTGAGAGCGTATCAGGCAACGGGAGACGAAAAATTCAAAACGGCTGCTTTGGAAGTATGGGACGATATAAAAACGGGTTGGAATGAAAATGCGGGAGGAGGAATTGCCTGGAAAAAAGATCAGCTATACAGTAAAAATGCCTGTTCCAACGGCCCTGCCTCCATTCTCGCGTCAAGATTATATCAACAATTCGGCAACGAAAGCGATAAGGAATGGGCACTAAAAATTTATGAATGGGAAAAGGAAACCCTTTTCGATCCTACCAATGGTGCCGTTTATGACCATATCGACAGCCGCACGGGAAAAATTCAAAAAAATTGGATATTTACTTATAACCAAGGAACATTTTTGGGAGCGGCTCTTGAACTATACAAAATAACCGGAGAAAAGGGTTATCTCAACGATGCCAAGAAAGCTGCCGATTATACGTTGAACAACCTGATTAATAGCAACGATGGTTTGCTTAAAGACGAAGGCAATGGAGATGGTGGGTTGTTTAAAGGTATATTCATTCGTTATTTTACTCAACTGATATTGAATCCCGATATCAGCAGCGCAGATCGAACAAGATACGTTACCTTCTTGAAATTCAATGCAGAAACCCTATGGAAGTATGGAACGGACAAACAACGATTACTCTATGGGACATATTGGAAAACCAAACCCGGCAATGTAACCGATTTGCCTACGCAGCTCAGCGGTTGTATGCTTATTGAAGCAGCTGCATTATTGGAAATTGAGAAAATATTTTGAGCGATTGAAATAAAGGCCGTTATTTTTTTGGTTTCAGCATGATCCCCAGCTCATCCAATTGTTCTTGTTCAACGGGAGCGGGAGCATTCAGCATAACGTCGCGCCCCATATTGTTTTTGGGAAAGGCAATGCAGTCGCGTATGCTGTCGAGTCCGGCGAATAACGATACGAGTCGATCCAGTCCGAAAGCTATACCCCCGTGAGGTGGAGCACCATAGCGAAAAGCATTCATAAGAAACCCAAATTGTTTTTCAGCTCGTTCCTCAGTGAACCCGAGAACGGAAAATATTTTTTTCTGCAATTGGCTGTCGTGTATACGGATAGAACCACCCCCAACTTCCACACCATTGATCACGATGTCATATGCATTGGCACGAACGGCATCGGGATGGGTGTCGAGCAGTGGAATATCTTCGGGTTTGGGAGAAGTAAAAGGGTGATGTCTGGCAAAGTAACGGTTCAACTCTTCATCTTTTTCCAATAACGGAAAATCGACAACCCACAAACATTTATAATCCGATTTGTTTCTTAATCCCAATCGTGAGCCCATTTCCAAACGAAGTTCGGACAACTGTTTTTGCGTTTTTTCTGTTTCTCCTGCCAATATAAGAAGCAAATCGCCGGGTTTAGCCTGACACCGTTCCAGCCATTTTTTCAGATCATCTTCATTGTAAAACTTATCAACGGACGATTTGATGGTGCCGTCTTCATTATACCGTACATAAATCAGACCCTTCGCTCCAATTTGCGGGCGTTTCACAAAATCGGTCAGTTCGTCCAACTGCTTGCGTGTGTAATTCGCACAACCTTCAACACAGATGGCACCCACATATTCCGATGCGTCGAAAATACCAAAACCGTGCCCTTCCGTCAAATCTTTAATTTCCACGAGTTTCATATCGAAACGGATATCGGGTTTATCCGATCCATAATATTTCATGGCATCGGTGTAACTCATTCTCGGAAAATCGGGGAGGTCGATACTTTTAATGGTTTTGAACAAATGTTTTGTCAACCCTTCAAACATGTTCAAAACATCGTCGCGATGAACAAAAGACATCTCGCAATCG
>JAAZMQ010000165.1 GCA_012798745.1 Bacteroidales bacterium | reverse complement strand
TTGAATCGTTTAAAGATCCGTTTATCATTATGTTTGCCGTTCCTTTTACATTGGTTGGTGTTGTTTTGGCGTTCCTCGCAACCGGTCTGACGTTGAGCGTTACTACTTTTATTGGGGTGATTATGTTGATGGGGATTGTTGTGAACAACGGTATCGTATTGGTCGATTATACCAACATGCTTCGTAAACGAGGATATTCGCTCTACGATGCAGTGACAGAGGCCGGTCGTTCGCGTTTGCGCCCTATATTAATGACTACCTTGACAACAATATTGGGAATGTTGCCAATGGCGTTGAGTAAAGGGATGGGTAAAGAAATGTATTCGCCGTTGGGTGTTACTATCATTGGCGGGTTATTGGTTTCGGCATTAATTTCTTTGATCCTGATTCCGGCCATTTATACATCCATTAACGAAAACAGCGAGATAAAGAGTGCGAATAAATAATATATAAAACAAGAAGAAAATATCTGAATATGAAACTAATCTATTGTACGTGTAATGTGAGTATGCTCGAAACACTGATTGAAGTAATCGAGGAGGAAAAAATTTCGGAGTATCAGATCATTGAACAAGTGTTGGCAAAAAGCAGACACAGTGAACCTCGACTGAATACGCCGGTATGGCCGGGATACAATTCTGCAGTGCTTATGCAAGTGCAAGAGGAAGAGAAGGTAAACAATTTAATTGCCCGCATAAAAGAAATGAATAAAGCGGCTTTTAACCCGGCTGACCTGATTACACTATGTGTATTGAAACTTGATGAGTATATTTTCGAATAACATATATGGATATGGAGGGGGGGAAATCCCTCCCCTCCTAAAATATTTGGGTTATTCGGCAGCATACATCGATTCCCACCAGCGGGAATCGTTTTTCAGCCATTTGGCAAACCATGCATAAATGGTGTTGTTCCATGCGATGCGTTTGTCGTAATCGTAAATGGCATGATTTTCTCCTTCTACCTGAACAAACTCCACCGTTTTTCCCAATAGTTTCAATGCTGTAAACATTTGGATGCTTTCGCCAATAGGTACATTGGTATCGGCTGTACCGTGCAGCAACAGTAAGGGCGTGTTGATTTTATCGGCACGAAAGAGCGGACTTTGCTCTACATAGAGTTGGGGATTGTTCCACGGATAGCTCCCTGCACTGGCCCCCGAGCTGTAGGTATATCCCCAATAGCCTTGTCCCCAATAGCTGGTGATGTTGCTGATGCCTGCATGTGAGACGGCCGCCGTAAAGAGGTCGGTTTTGGTGAGTAGGTACTGCGTCATGAAACCGCCGTAGGAAGCGCCGATGTTCCCGATTTTTGTGCCGTCGACAAACGGGTGGGTGTCCACAAATTTTTTTACTCCCTCGATGATTTCGTCGGCGGTTTGTTTTCCCCATGCATTGACGTGACGAGCCGAAAATTCTTGACCGTAACCCGTTGTTCCGCTAGGTTGCAGTGTGTAAACCACATAATCTTGGGCAGCATAGACGTGCAACGGATATGTGCTCTCGAAAACACGCTGTGTGGGGCTTGTTCCTCCATAATAATATACGATGAGCGGATATTTTTTGTTGGGATCGAAGCGCGGCGGGAGGTAATACCTGCCTTCAATGGTATCGCCGAAAGCGCTTTTGAAATTCCATTGCTTCACTTCTCCGAGTTCCAGTTTGGCGAGTCTTTCACCGTAAGGATCGGCTATGAGCGTAGATTTTAGCGTTTTCAGGTCGAGTAAGTAGCTTCGGGTAGAATTGGATGCACTCATGCCGGTGTAGGTTGCCCGGCCGGCATCAGCGGCAATGTCGAACGAACGGATGACTTCTTCTTTGAGCGGGAGTTTTTCGAATTTTCTTGAAGTAGGGGAGTAACGGTACACGTTTTCGCAATCGCCTTCCTGTACCCGATAATAGACGAAATTGTCGCTACGGCTCCATGCCTGAGAATCGATGGTGGGATTGAAATATTTGGTGACAGGTTCAATTTTTTTTGTCGTCAGATCCATGATGAACGATTGGGTATCGTAGCTGTTGGCTGTTTGCTCTTCTTTGATGTTGAGTCCGATGCCGTTGAATGCTTCAGGTGCCCCATGAATGACGATTTGTTTGCCGTCGGGCGAAAAGCGTGCCGAGTAGGCAAAAGGTTCGTTTTGCCAGAGGGTGTCGATGTGCATAGTTTCTAAGTCGATCATGTACATTGATGTTTTGCTGAAAGGGCGTTCGGAAAGATCTTCTTTGGAAACAGAAAAAAGTAATTGCTTAACGTCGGCGGTTACATCATTTAGTGTGGCGGTTTGTTTTCCGTAAGTGAGTCGTTGCGACAAGCCGGTATCGAAAAAATAGCGATAGATATAATATTTATCTCTGTAACCTGGCTGTCGGTCTTCGGGAGAAAGCAGGCGTTTCAGCCCGGCCGGATTGCTGATGATTTGTGTCTCTTTAACGGAATAAAACATCGATTTTTCGTCCGGAGCAATAAAGAATCTTTCTTTTGGAAGATTTTCGGCAAGCACTTTTGTTTCGGTTTTCAGTGGGTCGAGGGTGTATAATGTTCTGCCATTTTCGCTGTCGGCAACATAGTACAACAATTCCGATTTTGGCATCCAGCCAAGCTGCATGCGGCTGTCGGGTTCGGAGATAACGATGCGTTGCTGCTTGCTGTCGTAAACTTCTACATATCGTTTTCTTTCGCCACCCGGCAATGTTTCAGTAAAACGAAGCAGAACGAAGCGACCTTGCGGTGAGATTTCGGAAGAGGTTACCCGTTTTCCGTCCAGAATATCGTTGATGGTAATTCTTCGAATATCGGTATCGGTAAATACATATTGAGTTAATGAGTCGTTTTCATCGGGTTTGAGTTCGATTTTTACGGCCGGTTCAACGGAATAATCGGATGAGGTAAGCATTTTAATCACAATGCGCGAATTATTGACCAATCCGTTTAGTGTGGCATCGACCGATCCGGAGAGG
>JAAZMQ010000164.1 GCA_012798745.1 Bacteroidales bacterium | reverse complement strand
GCGATGAAGTGCGTACAGTTCGTTTTGGCACATCGATCGAATTGTGCGGAGGAACACATATTTCCTCCACAGGTCGCATTGGCACGTTTCGCATTGTGAGTGAAAGCGCTATTGCTGCCGGTGTGCGACGCATTGAAGCTGTTACTGCGAAAAAATGCGAAGAATACCTTTACGACATGGAGGATACGCTGAAAAGCGTTAAAAACATGTTGAACAATTCACCCGATGTGATACAGGCATTGCAACAATTATTGGATGAAAACAACGAGATGAAAAAAACGATCCGGGAGTTTGTAAAAGAAAAAACCGAGCGGCTGAAACAAGCTGTTATTGCCGGAAAGGAAACTATTAACGACATTTCTGTTTTTAAACTAACAGCATCCGATATTTCGCCCGACGTGGTTAAGGATATCGCTTATCAACTGAAAGGCCAATTTCCCGAAAAAATGTTTTTTGTTGCCGGAACATCAACGAACAACAAGGCCAACATAATCATTATGCTTAGCGACGACCTGGTGGCAAAAGGGCTGCATGCCGGAAATTTAGTTCGTCAGGCTGCCAAGTTTATTCAAGGGGGTGGAGGAGGTCAACCCCATTTTGCTACTGCCGGAGGTAAAAATGTAGATGGACTTGCAGCAGCGGTGGAATGGATAGTAGGAAATTTGAAATAATGGGTTTATCGGTTTCCGGTTTTCAGAAACCATAAAATGTCTTGAATTATCCCCTGTCGGATTTTCAGAAACCTTGAAATGGTTTGAATTGTTCTCGTCGGATTTTCAGAAACCTTGAAAAGAATTGAATTTCCGATTTCTGGTTTTCAGAAGTGAAGAAATGAATTGAATTTATGGTTTCCGGTTTTCAGAAGTGAAGAAACAGAATAAATTGTCGTCTTCGGATTTTCAGAATGAAGGAAATAATTAAATTGTCGTCTTCGGGTTTTCCGACAGCCGAAAAAATGTTGATTCGCCGCCGCCGGGAATGCCGATATCAGGAAAATGAAAAATTCATTCCGGCCGGAATTTGCAAAGTGAGTGGAAAAAGGATTTACTTCTTTCGGAAATTGTGGCAGCAAGAGCAATTCCAATAAATTTTATGCAACATTTTTTCCATTAAAACGCCGTTGGAAGGGTAAAGAAAAACGGAACATGTAAACACAAAAACCCACCTTGCGATAAGGGTGGGTTTTCTGTTGCTTATGCCTATGCTGCTCGATGGTATTTTATGAGGATTAGCTTCACACCCCCGACTCAGTTAATATTCATCTTCGTTGAAAAAGAAATCTTCTTTAGTCGGATAATCCGGCCAGATGTCTTCGATAGACTCGAAGATTTCGGTGTCTTCCTCAATTTCCTGCAAATTTTCGATAACCTCCAACGGAGCACCGGAGCGTTGGGCATAATCAATTAACTCGTCTTTTGTGGCAGGCCATGGAGCATCCTCCAGTTTTGAAGCTAATTCTAATGTCCAGTACATATACTATTAATTTTTAAATGAAAGGTCTTTTTTTGTAGTCGCAAATATAATAAAATTAGATGTATGTTATTATTCACAATAAATTTCTTTACCCGACTTGAGATTTTCATGCCGGGCAAGTACGAAAAAATAGTCCGACAAACGGTTTATAAAACTCAGAATATGTTGATCCACCGGATCTTTCTCATTTAATCGGAAGATTTTTCTTTCGGCACGACGGCATACCGTGCGGCAAATATGCGCTCTTGCAGCCACTTCGTTTCCGCCGGGAAGAACAAACCGACCAAGTTTGGGCAGCGCCATGTCCAAACGGTCAATTTCTTTCTCGATAAGGGTGATATCGTCGTCGGTAACCCGACACGTTCTTTCGACGGATGGATTTTCTGTGTCCGTTGCCAAATAAGAACTTACATTAAACAATTTGTGTTGAACGAACACCAGAAAATTTTTTGTTACTGTTTCTTCTGCCACACATGTCAACCATCCTACAAAACTATTGAGTTCGTCAATTGTTCCGTACGATTCTATTCGGATGTGCGTTTTAGGTACGCGTCTGCCGCCTATGAGCGATGTTCTTCCTTTATCTCCGGTTTTTGTATATAACATATTTTTTTTCATCTTCTGCGCAAGATAAGATAATAATCAAATCTAATAGTTTAATTTGTAGTAGTCGGAATTTAATATAACTATACCTAAATGTTTCTTGTCAAAGGTAAGCCTTGTTCTTTCGTCGGCTTTAATTTTGCCCCATGTTGTTTTTGTAGTTTTGTTTCTGTCAATATTTGTCATCATCCAGAAGGTTCGGCCGTGACTGTGCTTAATGAGTGTGTCCGTTACATTTGTATTTTTCGGCAATTCATAATCCAAATTGTAAAAAATAGCGTCAAAAATTCCGGTTGGTAGTGTATTTTTTATCACTGTTTGATCTTTTCTATGTGATAGCAATTTTTGTGCCACCTCAATTTTGTCGGGACTGCTCTCCACACTCGTGCAAGTGATTTCATGTGAAGGAGCAGTAAGAAAAAGCGTATTGATTCCTTTGCCGGAACCTATCTCCAGGATATGTTTCGGATGAAAAAAGTTTACCAGCCGAAACGACAGATAATGGGTTTCAGAAATCTCTTTCGGGTGAATGTTGTGGTTCGACAGGTGATTTTGAATGTCGAAATAGGCATTGTAGGGTAGTTTTTCGTTGATAACTTTAGTGATGAAGTAAAAGGCAAAGGGAGAATGTACTCCGAAGCCTTTTGCTGTACGTTTTCGTTGAAAAAATGCAAACATTTGCAATAATTTTTAATTACATTTTTCGAATTAAAGCCACCGCATAGGCTGCAATTCCCTCTTCCCTGCCCACAAAACCCATTTTTTCTGATGTGGTAGCTTTGATGGAGATATTTTCTTTATCGGTTTGTAAGATTGTCGCCAACGTCTGCTGCATCTTAGGGATATAGGGATTCAGTTTGGGTTGTTCAGTACATACAGTGGCATCGATATTGCCAATGCGATAACCTTTTTCTTGAATAAGCCGATAAGTTTCTTTCAACAGAATTTTGCTGTCGATATGTTCATATTCCGCAGAGGTGTTCGGGAAATGAAATCCGATATCGCGCAAGTTGGCCGCTCCTAGCAGAGCATCGCAAATGGCATGAATAAGTACGTCGGCATCGGAATGTCCCACCAAACCCATTTCGTGGTCTATTTTTATTCCTCCGAGCCAAAGTTCTCTGCCTTTTTGCAGACGGTGCATGTCGTATCCAAAACCGATTCGTAGATCCATTGTGTTTAATGTAATAAGTTTTTTGATTTTAACGATGTTTTTGTTGAAGACGCGAAATTGATTTACTTGTTTTGTAGAAAATTCATTGTGAGCAGTGGCTTATTTAATGCTGAAATCGAGTAATTTTTCGTCTTCGATATATCCCTCGATGTGATCATTTATGGCAACCGGTCCTATTCCGGCAGGCGTACCCGTAAAGATGAGATCGCCTATTTTCAATGTAAAAAACTTGCTGATATACGCAATGATTTTGTTTACTGAGAAGATCATTTCGGCTGTATTTCCTTTCTGTACCGTTTTTCCGTTGATATCGAGATGGAAATCGATGTCTTGCATATCAGGGAATTTATCTTTCGATATGAAATTGCCCACAGGGGCAGAATTATCGAAGCTTTTGGCTATTTCCCACGGCAGGCCTTGTTGTTTTAGCCGACGTTGAAGGTCGCGGGCTGTGAAATCGATACCTACCGTAATTTCTTGATAATAACGGTGTGCAAATCGTTCTGCGATGTTTTTCCCCAGACGGCTGATTTTTATCACGATTTCGGTTTCATAATGAATTTCGTTTGAAAAATCGGGCAGAAAAAAAGGTTTTCCGTTTTTCAGTAAGGCGGTGTCGGGCTTCATGAAAATAACCGGTTCTTCGCTTACGAAAACAGATTTCATCTCCTCGTTGTGAGAAGCATAGTTAAGTCCGATGGCAAAAATCTTCATGTTGCTTGAATTTTATTTGGGCAACTGTTTTAAACGATTGAACATGACGGCCAAATGGGCATATATCGATGTGTTTTGGAGGACAATATCTTCGGGAACCCGGATGCGGAAAGGCGTAAAATTCCATATTCCGCGGATACCCCCTTCTATTAAGTAATCGGCCGTTTGTTGCGCAATATCTGCCGGTACGGTGAGCACGCCGATTTCGGCCTTTATGGTTTTCTGGTTTTTCTCTATAAATTCATCGGTATGGTATATAGGAATATTATTGATTTTAGTGTTTACGATTTCGTCTCTGATGTCGAAACCTGCCAAGATTTTCAATCCATATTGTTCCAATCCCGAATCAGCCAGTAAGGCCGCACCCAGACTCCCCACTCCAAATAAAACGGCTTTGTGGACGAATCTGAACCCAAGAAATTCTTCCAGTACGTCAATGAGTTGATCTATTTCGTATCCTACACGCGTTTTGCCCGAAATATTTACATAAGAAAGGTCTTTTGCTATTTGTGTGGGAGATACATTGATTTTTTTTGCTATTTGCGTGGAAGACACGTACGATTCCCCCTGTTTTTTCATGAGCTTGATGTATGCAAGATACCACGGCAGCCTGCGAAGGGCAGGTTCGGGAATATTTCGTTGATGTTGATATGGTGACGATTCAACCATAAGGTGATTGTTAAAGTTGTGCAAAGATATGTTTTTTTATGGATTTCGGGTAAAAATCAGCTACATTAATACCTATCTTTGTTATGAAACGGCCGGATATTTTCCCTTTTCAGAAACATGTTTTATCCGGCGCAACAGGATAAGGATATTTTATGACCGATTTTCACAGAGAATTTCATCCGCTTGAACCGTTTTTGCCGGAAAAGGCCGAGGTCTTGATGTTGGGGAGTTTTCCTCCCCCGAAAGCAAAGTGGAGAATGAATTTTTATTATCCCAACTTTCAAAACGATATGTGGAGGATATTCGGGTTGGCATTTTTCGACGATAAAGATCATTTCCTGACAATTAACAAGAAGGCGTTCGATAAAGATCGCATTACCGCTTTTCTTAGCAAAAAAGGGATTGCCCTTTATGATGTAGGCTTCGAAGTGGTTCGATTGAAAGGTAATGCCTCGGATAATTTTCTGAAAATTGTTCAGCCCATTGATTTGTATGCAGTGCTGGAGAAAATTCCTTTGTGTCGAACGTTGGTGACAACCGGCGAAAAGGCAACTCACACGCTATGTTCGCTTCTTCCGGGTAACGTTAAAAAACCTTCTCTTGCGCGTTTCGAAAACGTGAAGCTGAATGGGAAAATGTACCGGTTCTATCGCATGCCTTCCTCCTCAAGAGCCTATCCCAAGTCTTTGTTGAGAAAAGCCGAGATTTACAAACGTTTTTTTACCGAAATAGGGTTGCGTTAAGGCTCCTCATCTATAAATCCTTCCAGCTCCTCATTTACAACAGGGTATAACTTTGTTATTTTGGTCCCTTTGATATATCGAGACAGTTTACCCGAAACAATATCCTTGTAATAAGGAGAATTGTTGTGTTTCTTTTGAGCCTGAGCATTTTCATAACTTTCGTACAAAAAAATCTTGTTGGGATGCTCTTCACTTAATAGAATGTCGTAGGCAATACAACCCTCTTCATTTTCTAACGTTAGAATCTGCATTTCTTTCAGCAAATCGAGTGCTGCATTCATGTCCTTTTCATCCATCTCGAATTCCACAAAAAGCACTATACTTCTTTCGTTATTCGACATGATTTGAGATAGAGAAGGAGGGATATTTGTCAATACAATTGCAGAGACAAATAAGGCAATTTTAAAAATTCGCTGCTTCATAAAATCTTGAATAAAGAGTTAATTTATTGGATGTCTGAGTCCGGAATAATCTTTGAGAACGCATCGCATAGTGCCGATTTTCAACCCCGTGTCTATAATGAGGGGCATCCGGTTAAGATCATCGGTAAGGGTAACCTTCATTGCTTCCTTTTGGTCGGCAAATGCTTTGTTGAGAATCATCAACGACAATTCAATTGCATTATACGTTTTTCCGTCGTTCGTTTTTACTTTTGTTGTTCCTAGATAACGCAGATACATGTCGACGATTTTTTTACCCGAAACAAACTGAATATGTGTATTTTCGCCGGGTTGCATTTCTGAATAATCGAGATTTCGGGCATAATTAAGAACCGAAACATAGTCATATGTGCATTTGTCGGTTGTTATGATCTCATCAAAAGAGAGTTTGCCTTTGCGATAGCGAATGGTTCGAATGGTAATTTTCCCGTTCTCATACGAAAACGATTGCCTCTCGGATGTATATTCATCCCCTTCGTAAGCTCCTTTTGTGAAAAGAAGAGGTACCAGCTTCATGTCAACATATCCTGTCAAGGTATCGTTAACGGGGAACATCTTGTCAACGATACCTGTAGAGTTGGCTTGTAGGCGGGTTTTATAAACAGTTTTTCCGTTCAAATTGGTGGTGGTGGTGTTTAACGTTCCAATGCCGGCTTTTGCATTAATGACACCATATTTGAAATATAAATCGTAGGTGATTTTTTCCCCGCTCTGAAAGGCTAAATTTTCTCTTTCGC
>JAAZMQ010000358.1 GCA_012798745.1 Bacteroidales bacterium | reverse complement strand
TCTTAAGTTACAAAAAAGAATGTTTCGATAAAATCGGACTAAAAGCCGGCAAACGGTTTCCATTGTTCAATGGCCAACTGGAATGCGAAATGCGAGAATATGAAATTTTTTCCGGTAAACGAAAAGATTTTTCGTCCATTCGCGGAAAACGTTTTTTGAACAGGGAGAGCGACAAACCATTCAAAAAAACGCGCAAAGACAGAAAGTAGAATCATTCATTTTACATGAATGAGCGTGCATTGTTCCGAAATCCCGTTTTCGTTAAATGCTTCGATGGTGAAATAGTATTGTTGATCTACCGTAAGTGAGCGCAGCATCAATTGATTGTCGTTGTAAACCAGCCAAGAATTGTACAATTTATCCGGCGCGATTCCCCATCGTATGGTGTATCCCTGCGTATTTTCCTGCACATCCCAGGTTAAGAGAGCATCACGTCGGTCATCTTTTCTTTCGACTTTGAATCCGCTTACTTTATGCGGTTTTTGGCCATCACCGGTTCCGAAAATGCGAATGTCGGAAATTGCCAGATAGAGTGTGGGTGCTTCGATGTGTTTATAACGAACATAACGCACGCGTTGTGGCACGGCAAGTTCCTCATAATCGTTTGGAGCATCGCGATAGCTATTGCTTTTGTCGATCAAAGTTTGCCACGTTTTGCCGTCGAACGAACCTTCCACCGTATATCGATGTCGTAATCCGTCAATGCGACCGTAAAGATCCGATTTGTAATCGAAGTAATTGATCTGAATACTTCTCACCGTACAGGGATGCAACAGATCGATCTCAACCCACTGACTAGTGTTGTTGCTGTCGGCAAGCCAAAAGGTTTTTGCGTTTTCGTCTGTTAACATTTGCGCCGTATGATCTTCAACAGCAGAAGAGACTTTAACGGGTTTTTTATACGAAAGCAACATCCATCCGGAAAATTCACCCTTTTTCCCGGGTTCCGACGGAGCAAAATGTGGATAGTCGCCATACGAGGTGTCTGCCCACATCAGCCCGTCGCGATCGAAAAAAAGAGGGAACATGCAAAGACGTCTTTCCCAGTTGACATTATAGGATAAAGCCATCGACGCAAAATGCCAATAGGTGTTTTGCGGTCCAAGCACCGTACTCCCATGTCCCGCTCCATTCATAAATCCTCCCGGTTTAAAACTAATGGGATTATTAGGTGCATACACATAAGGCCCCATTGGGTGATCGGCCACGTATACACCGTCGGCATAGACATTGAATTCTGTCCCCGGTGCTGCATATTGCATATAATATTTGCCATTGTGTTTAGTAAGCCAAGGACCTTCGATATAACCCGGTATGGTATCGCTGTTGTTTTCTCCGAAACGTTCCCAACCATGCCGTTTCATATTCTTATTGAACAAAGAATCCGGATTACCGACAGGCAAAAAACGATGATTTTTGTTTAATCGCATTCCTCGAATAGGATAAAGATTGGACGATCCCCAAAACATGTAAGCAGAACCATCGTCGTCGATAAACAAATCGGGATCCTGCAAATCGTGCAAAATTGCAGGAACCGCTTTCCAATCGCCTTTTTTCGGATTGTCGGTATAGAGAATACTCATCGATCCCGAAGGATCACCGGTTACATAAAGCACCGAATCGTTGTAATTGTGAGCCGCCGGAGCATTGCTTCCCTGAAAATACCATTTTTCGGGTTTGATAAAATTCCAATTTGTTAAATCGTACGAATGCCAGTATCCCATCGACCGGGTAACAAACATATAATATTCGCCACGAAATTCCACAACAGCCGGATCAGCACCCGAACGGTAAGAAATATCACGGTCAGAATTGTAAATCATATAGGTATAATCTATATCAAGCGGATTGCAATATGTGGTCGATCGGATTTGTTGTGCACGAAGTCCGATATCGAAAATCCCGACAAATGAAGCGATAATCAATGCAGAAGCAATTTTCTTTTTCTTCATTTTAGTTCATATTATTCTGTAACCGAAAATGAAAGTTCATTCGAATTGTCGGCCGAGTTTTGTGCAACCCACAACTTGAATTCGCCGGGCTCTGTCTTTTTCTTCATATCGATACCATAAAAAGCCAAATCCTCAGATGAAAGTTCGAATGCAATTGTTTTGCTTTCACCGGCTTTCAAAACCACTTTCCTGAATCCTTTCAATTCCTTTACAGGTCGCGTAACGCTTCCTACCAGATCGCGTACATAGAGCTGCACTACCATTTCGCCATCCATCGAACCGGTATTTTCGACAGTTGCCGAAACGATAATTTTGTCGTTTTTCGACTTCATTGTCGATTTATCGATCTGCGCATCGCTAATGGCATACGTCGTGTAACTCAATCCATAACCGAAAGGATAAAGCGGAGTGGTTGCAACATCCAGATAGCGCGATTTGTAATCCACATCGGGATTAGCCGGATCAACCGGGCGACCGGTATTTTTGTGATTATAGTAAATGGGAATTTGTCCGACATTGCGCGGGAAAGACATGACCAGACGTCCCGACGGATTATATTCACCTGAGATAACGTCGGCAATTCCATTTCCGCCTTCTCTTCCGGGAAACCAGGCTTGGAGGATAGCGTCGAATTGTGAGTCTTCCCACGACAAATCGAGCGGACGTCCGCTTAACACGATCAGAGCAATAGGCTTCCCTGTTTCTTTTAATGCTTTTAATAATTGTCGCTGTGCTTCGGGCAGCCGGATGTCGGTGCGACAAGCTGCTTCGCCCGACCAGTTGAAATCTTCGCCTACGGCCACCAGTATAACATCGGAATTGTGTGCAACAGATACTGCTTGAGCGATGCTTGCGGGACTCGATTCGGTAATGGTACATCCTTTCGCATAATTTAATTTCACGTTTGTGCCTTTGTATGCTTCCGTAAGTCCTTTGAGAATCGAAACGCTTTTATTGCGGTCACCCGAGCCTGCCCATTCGCCATTCAGATTGATAGAATCGTTCATAAGGGGTCCGATGAGTGCAATGCGCACAGTGCAATCTTTTTTTATCGGAAGAAGATTGTTGTCGTTTTTGAGCAGAACGACCGATGCCGCCACAGCCTTTCGTGCCGTTTCTATAAATTCAGGTTTTTCGATGTTTTCTTTTGCCCGATTCTCATCCAGATATCGGTAAGGATCGTCGAAGAGACCCAACAGAAACTTCATTTCAAGGATACGGCGTGCCGCATTGTCGATGGTTTTTTCCGATACTTTGCCTTCTTTGACGAGCTTCGAAAGATACTTGATATATGTGGCGCCGGTCATATCCATATCCACTCCGGCATTGACTGCAAGTTCGGCCGCCTGTTTTTCGTCCTTTGCCACACCGTGTGGAACCAACTCGTTGATACCCGTATAATCGCTCACTACGAAACCCGTAAAGCCCCACTCCTTGCGAAGGATATCGGTCAGCAACCATCGGCTTGCCGTTGCGGGAACACCGTTTACCTCATTGAAGGAAGCCATGACCGTACCTACGCCTGCCTCTATTGCAGCCCGATATGGTTCCAGATACACATTCCGAAGGGTATGTTCCGATAATTCGGCCGGATTATAATCCTTTCCCGCTTCGGAAGCTCCATAGGCAGCAAAATGTTTCACGCAAGCCAAAAGCGTTGTGACATCCGACAAGGATTTCCATCCGTTCTCACCTTGAAATCCTTTTACCCGAGCTTCGGCAATGCGACTTCCCAGATAAGGATCTTCTCCGGCTCCTTCCATTACCCTTCCCCATCGGGGATCGCGAGAAATGTCAACCATTGGCGCAAACGTCCAGTTGACACCGTCCGAAGCGGCTTCGATAGCTGCAACGCGAGCCGTTTGTTTCATGAGATCCAAATCCCATGAACAGGCCTCAGCCAATGGAATGGGAAAAATGGTTTTGTAACCATGAATCACATCCAGCCCGAAGAGAATGGGGATTCCCAATCGTGTGGAATCGACCGCTATCTGCTGCATCCTTTTGATCCCTTCAACCGATGTGGCGTTGAAAACGCTTCCAATTAGGCCTTTATATAGATAGGGTTTGAAATCGTCCGACATAACCGGTCCTGTGATCGACCAATTAGCCGAGAATTGGGTCATCTGACCGATTTTTTCCTCCAATGTCATAAGTTTGAGAACCGAATCGACACGCTGTTCGATGCGTTTATCTCCACTGAAACTTTTCCATTTTACCGATGCTGACTCTTTACTGTTTTGATTACATCCGGATAAAAAGAAAAGGCCGATCAGCGATAAAAAAACAAGTATAATTTTTTTCATTTTTCGAATTTTTATAGAGATTACCGTTATAAGGGATTTGAAATGAAACCGAGTTTTTTCAACCCCTCCTGAATTTCCGGAGCTTGCATAAACAATTCCCAGAGAAGCCCCGTCCGATAATTTTCGATCATGGGGGCAATAGTTAATTGATCTATAGCAAGATAACGCTTTGGATACCAGTTGTGATGAATACTGAAAGCATCGTAAAACCCATATTTCCCCCAGATGCGGTCACCGAGTTCGTTGTAGAAATAACGGAGTGCTCTCATCGACTCCTCCGGTGTGTAAGGAAAACTCGACAATGCCGCTGTTGGAGCAATCACCCCTTTATCGTTTTTCATCGGCATGTGAGCCGAGTATCCGTCAATCGAATAACTTGCCGTTAATCCCCAGCATGATTCACCATAACCTTTGAAACCTTTCGGATTCTGAACACAATAAGTGTAATTGATCATGGTCTGATTGTAATTTACATCCCAATAATCAGCATATCTATCGGATAGGCCTTTCGGATTCAATCCGATATACGAATAATGCGCCCAGAATAGCGGGCCTCCATACTCTTCAGCCCCGTTGTGCTTAAGAATGAGCGGATAACCATAGGCTACGGCATCGCTCTTTATATCACCACCGCGAGCCCATCCATTATGATAAGCCGAAGCGGGGATGGGGTGCGTAGGGGAAGAAACAGCCAGAATATAGGTAATGAGACATTCGTTGTAGCCTTCGAGCGGGAAGTTCATTTCCCACTGATATTCGGGGCTCCAATGCCAGTACAACACATCCTGACCATTGAGATACCAGTCCCATTCGATCTCACGCCATAATGTGTCAATTTTTTGTGCAAGCCGTCTCTCTTCTTCATTTCCGTTTTTAAAATACTCGCGCGCACAAAGCAATCCCTCGATAAGAAAAGCCGTTTCTACCAAATCGCCACCATTATCCTTTGTTCCGAAAGGTTTAACTTTCCCGGTGGGTCCATATATCCAGTGAGGCCATGCACCGTGAAACCGGTCGGCATTCGCCAGATAATCCACAATTTGATGAAAGCGGGCAACACCTTCCGATCGCGAAATAAACCCACGTTCGATGCCCACAATCAGCCCGGCAATACCAAAACCGCTTCCTCCGGTGGTCACCACATCGGCATCGTTCTGCGGATAAATACCATCCATATGAATGCGTTCAGGTGCCAATCCCGAAGTTTTTTCGGCACCTTCCCACATGTAATTGAGATGTGTTTTCTGGATGAAATCCAAAAAATCTTCATCCGAAGCAAAATCGCTCGGACGCTCCATTACCGGTGAAGGTGCTTTTTCTTTTGAATTATTTTCGTTACACGATAACAAAGAGACAACACAAACAATCAGTAAAACAAAAATAGAGTTTGAATATTCAAGATGATTTTTTTTCATTGTTATGAATGTTCGATATTACTAATTTTCTTTATTCCCCTTTGTACATCGGGATGACTCATGAACATGTCCCGTACAAAATCACTCAATGGAATGGAAGGGAATATTATTTTAAATTTGGATTCAAATCAATCTGATTCTGCGGAATCGGATAATATTCGCTTTCTCCGGGGACAAATCCCGAAAGAACGTCGGGAGCTTTCCCTGTACGAACAAGATCGAAGAAACGTTCACCCCACTCCATTGCAAACTCTGCACGACGTTCGTCTAAAATTTGATCCAGCGTTACATTGGTGATTGGGGACAATTTTGCTCTTGTACGCACCAAATTGAACGGCTCATCACCATTCTGTTGGGCACGAACCTTTGCTTCGGCATTCATCAGAAGCACATCGGCATAACGAAATACCCTGATATTATTATTCATACCGTATTCACTTCTTCCGGGTGTCATCTGATTAGCCGGGGTATAGGCCTTGCCGTTATAGCAATCGGGTTCACCCGGATTTCCCGGAGGAATGGTATCGCCTGAAGGAGTGCGTCTCCCGGCATAAAGGAAAGTAGTCTTTGCACGAACAGAATCATTTCTTTCAGCCATAAACGAGCGAATTTCTTGCGTCGGGACCATAAATCCCCATCCCTGAATCGGACTGATACCGTTTCTTGGTCCTTGGAAAGCAAACCACGCATCTGAAGTCACCGCATCTCCACTACCGGTACCAAAATCGGTAAACTGCAATTCATAAAGGGACTCATTCGACAATTTGCCCGGAATTTTGAAGAGTTGGTAAAAATCGGGATACAATTCGAATTTCTTGCTATCTATAATTTCCTGAGTTGCCGTTAAAACAGTGGCATAATCCTCGTCGAGCAAAGCAACTTTCGCTTTCAGCATCAAAGCCGAATATTTGGTAACCGCACCCGGTTTATTGGGAACTTCATTCGGCCGAAGATCAGGAAGATGAGCAATGCAATAATCCATTTCATCTTGAATGAATTGCCGAACTTCTTCTATCGAATTTTTTTCAACAGTCAAAGCCTGATTATCTATCAATATAGGTGCTGCGCCCCAATATTGGGTTATCCTGTAGAAAGCCATTGCTCTTAAAAAACGCACTTCAGCCGTATATTGATTGTATCTTTCCATATCGGCACTGCTTGTAATGTTTTCTTTGTATCTGTCCAACGACTCCAATGCGGCGTTTGCCGTGGTCACCACATTATAAAGCCCTTCCCAAGTAGAATTTAATGCCCAAAAACCTGTGATCCTGTCATATTGAAACTGTTTGGCATAATTGAATTCTATCTGATCGTTTGGGGCAGAGCCTTTGTCAACATCATCACCTCTTATTGCAATCAAACCATAAGCACCCCAAAAAGAAAACTTGAAAGCCGCAACCGCATATACGCCGGAAACAGGCATGTACATGTTGTTCAGATTGGTATAATCCACTTCTTCCTGCGCAACCGTATTTTCGGGCAACTTGTCCAAAAAATCGGAACATCCACTCATGAATAGGGAAAGGGAAACGAGCGCAACGATGAATATTCCCTTAATCGATATATTTTTTTTCATTGTTATTCAAATTTTAATGATTAGTAAACAATTCGCAAGCCAACGGTATATGTTGCCGCTAACGGATATACCTGACGATCGAAACCTATTCCGCCAACTTCAGGGGTAAATCCGTTGGAGGTGAAATAGGTGTATGGCCTTTCAGCCGTTAAACTAATGCGTATGGTAGGCATAGTGAACGATCCCATTTCTTTTTTCGGGAAAGTGTAGGCAGCCTGAATGTTTTGAATACGAAAATACGATCCATCCTCAATGAAAAATGAGTTGAATTTCGATATATTCCAAGGATTAATCGTTCCTTTCGCCGAAGGATATTTGTTGGTAGAACCTTCGCCTCTCCATCTGTTTACCACCATGTCCGCATCATAATTAATATCCCCTTGCCATCTTCTAAGACCTCTCTTCTGATTAACAATTTCGTTTCCGTAAACCCCTTGCATTACTATGGAAAAATCAAAATTCTTATACATTAATCCTGCATTCAAACCGTAATTAAAATCAGGAATATATGAACCAAGGATTACACGGTCTTCGTCATTGATTACCTTATCCCCATTGGCATCGAAATACTTAAAATCACCGGGGTTCAAGCCATTGGCTACAGCAACCGGATCATTTTTGATTTCTTCCTCGTTTTGATATACACCCACTACTTTATGGCCATAATAAGCATTTAATGGCCCTCCAACTTTTGAAATCGTTCTAAATTCTGCCGTTCCACCGTAAAGATAAGGCAACCCCTTGAGATCTTTAATCTTGTTGTTGATCGTGGTAATGTTGCCCCCCACGTAATAAGAAAAATCGTTGTTGACTTTATCCTGCCAGTTCAACGTTAACTCGACACCCGAATTGAGAATCTTTCCGTAATTCCCCAGCAACGATCCGGCACCCATAGGAAGAGGAGCATCGATAACGGCATTTTCAGTCATACGGTGATAATAATCGGCTTCAAGATGCAAACGATTGGCAAGCATATTGGCTTCAAGCCCGATATTGGTTTCGTTTATTACTTCCCATCGCAACCAACTGAAATAAATAAGGTTCGTGTATCCGGGAATAATGCCGTTGCCAAAAACACCTGATGTACTCAAATTTTGGGTCACAGAAGCAAATCCATCACTTGCCGGTACTTTATCGTTACCCAACTTTCCCCAGCTTGCACGAAGTTTGAGATAATCGATAAAATTTTGTTGTTTCATAAAATCCTCTTCACTCACATTCCAAGAAACACCGAAAGAAGGGAAATATCCCCATTTCTCTTGATACTTAGAACTTCCATCGGCACGCATAGTAGCTGAAAGATAATATTTACGGGCATAATTATAGGTTACACGACCGAAATATGAAAGTCCTTTGTAAGTATAACCGCCATCACCTGTTTTTCTTCCATCGGCATTTCCCTGAGAAAGATAGAGGTATTCTTCAAAATCTCCGGGTACACCGGTTGCTTCGCCCCACAAATTACGAAAACTTTCGCTTCTAAAAGATTGACCCAACATTGCAGTAACATTGTGTTTGTCAAAATCCTGCATATAGGTCAACGTATTGTCAACAATCCAGTTCCTTATATTGTTGTTGTATTTGTTTAAACGGGAAACCGTGTTTTCCTGACCTCCTCCAACACGAAATTCCGGGGTATATATTCTTCCACTTTCCGAAGAAATATTCTGATTATAAGAGGTTTTAAAAGTCAACCTATTTTGCGGCAAAAGATATAACTCCGCATAAAAAGTCGGCAAAAACTGTCTGATGTTGCTTTTTGCATTATTATAATATGCTGTGGCAACAGGATTACCAAAATAAGTTGAATACCCCACCTGTGCAGGAGATGCAAATTTCTCGGGATAAGCTGCTGTATTATTTTCGTCGTAAACAGGAAATATGGGAGGTGCTACAAAAGCCGATTCCCAAGCAGAATTGTTGGGATCTCTTTTGGTAACATTGCTGGAAATAAGATTAGCACCAATTTTCAACCAATCCGATACAAAATAATCGGATTTAGCGCGAATATTGAAACGCTCGTAATCATTTACGGCATCCATTATTCCTTCCTGAAATAAATAATTCAATCCCACAGAATAGGCCACTTTATCCGATCCTCCCGTAATATCCAAAGCATGATTTTGCATTTGGGCAGTTCGTAATAATTCCTTATACCAGTCGGTGCTTACGGCAGGAATGATATTGGTTTGGTCTCCACCATACAGCTCGATGGATTTAAGCAGAACAGCCTTATCTGTTTCGCTTCCTTTTTCCAGCTGCATGGTGGCATACTGTTGCGAATTGGCCATTTTAAGAACATCTGTGGCCCTTTGAACGCCATAATATCCATCGTAAGTAATAGTAGGTTTTGCATTGAGGATGCCTTTTTTGGTTGTCACAATAACAACACCGTTCGCAGCCCGAACCCCATAAATGGATGCGGCAGAAGCATCTTTTAAAATAGATATATCCTGAATATCGCTGTTATTCAGAAAATTGATGTTATCATAAAACATGCCGTCCACCACATATAAAGGCTGAGTATCGGCGAATGAACCTACTCCACGAATCTTTACATCGGGACCTGCACCGGGTTGACCGGTGTTATTAATCAACACACCCGCAACTTTTCCTTGCAGAGAACTCATCGGTGAAGCGGTAGCATGTTTAACGATGTCCTCTGACTTCACGACGGCTATGGGCGCCGTTAAATCTTTTGATTTGCTGGTTCCGTAACCGATAACTACCACTTCCTCCAACGCCTGAACGTCTTCTGACAATTCCACATTTATCGTAGTACGACCATTCACCGGTTCTTCCACCGTAAGCATACCCACATAACTATATACGATGGTAGCATCCTCGGGAACATTTTCCAACATATATTTACCGTCCATATCGGTAACTGTTCCAATGGTTGTCCCCTTCACCATTACGGTAGCCCCGATTATTGGGTCACCGGTAGCCTTCTCCGTTACAACTCCGGCAACACTTATGCGCTGTTGAGCAAAAGAGTGTAGAGGAACAAGAAGTAAGGTAAGAATAAAAATAAATTTGAATTTCATAAGTCCAATCATTTATTTTGTTAACTGAAATATTTTCAAATCAAAGAAAATGATTGAACATATTAAAAGCAAAATTTATGGCTCGTTGAAAATACTATATGTTTTATAACATGTTTTTGAAGTATACTTTATTACCTCACAAAAGAGAATAATTCATTGTGTGTTAGATTTATAAAAAAGTTAATCCTTATTCGGGAACGAAGTGTTTTTATTTGAAATTAATCATAAAAGTAACCAAATCGTCTTTTCCATCAAGAGCTAATTTTTTTCTCAAACGATATCGAGCTGCTTCAACACCTCTGATGGAAAGGTTGAGCATCTTTGCAATCTCTTTAGAAGAATAATTTAGACGAAGAAGTGCACATAATTTAAGATCTGAGGGAGTGAGTGATGGATATCTTTCCTTAAGTTTTCTGAAAAAATTTTCATGAATAAGATCAAAGTTTTCCTGAAAAACAGCCCATTCATCTTTTCCGGAAAAATTACTTTCAATCATTTTAATCAGTTCGTTTCCTTGAGCTCTCTGTATCTTTCCGGAAAGAATATTATCTTGAATCTCCTTTTTTAGACTGTTCAAAAACTCCTCATGGCTGATAATAAGCATCGTGGCATTGGCCAATTCTTTACTCTTATAAGTTAAATCGGCTTGCAACTGTTCGTTTTTCAAAGCGGTTATGACTTTTTCCTGTCTCTCCAACTGTGCAATCCTTTCTTTTTCCTGTTGGGCAAAAACTTTATTTTTGCGCTGAATAACGGCATTTAAATACCGGTTAATAATCCAACTTGTAAACATCATAAACGCCAAAACATAAAACAAAATAGCCCAACCTGTTTTATACCAGGGAGTTGTTATTTGAAAAGGGAACGTATATAAGGATAATTCGCAACCGTCTTGGTTTACCACCCGTGCTTTTAACATATAATTTCCGGAAGGAAGATTTGCATAATTAACATTCAAATTAGAAGGCAAAGTCATCCATTTGGAATCATAACCTTCAAGAAAACACTCTATTTTAATAGGTTTCTTTGAATAGTCGGGATATTGAAATTGAAAGGTTATGTTATTATCTCTATAAGAAATTGCATTCTTTTTATTGAGAGGCAAATAGGTTACTTGATTGTTTTTGCGATTATAACAGGATACCCATGACAAATCAAAGCGTGGTGATACTTTTTGATCCGATTTTTTCACCGGAAAATATTTCCCTATTCCACCGTTTAAACAAAAATAGGATATTCCGTTGTCATCCACATAAACATTACCACGTCCCATATTCGGAGGATTATTCAAGATGCTGAAAGGAATCTTTTCCTGTATTTTATAATGACCATCTTTATAACAAACAAGTGAATATTCATTGCTTCGAACAAACCAGCACAAACTGTCATTTACCGCAACCACACGATGAGTATCGGCCAAATCCGGAAGATCTTGGTTCAATTGATTAAAAAGAGTGATTTTTTGTGCAATATCATCGTAAGTATAAAAAGCACGCCCATCGGCAAATATAATCCTCCCTCTTAATTTCATTACCCTTATGGGATTTGGATAACTTTGTAGAGAATCGAGTGAAGAAAAATATTCTTTTTCAACAATTTTTTGTAACTGTTCATCCATCCTTAATCGATAGACGCCTTTATACATGTGGCCTGCCCAAATATTTCCGGTATGATCAACCTCAATACGATTGATCAGATCGGAAAAATTGGCGATTTTATGGCTAAATGACCATTGCCCATTTTCTTGCTTAAAAATTTGCAAATCGGAGTACGTCGATTCCAACAATATATCTTCACCATAAAGATTGACTGCCTTTATGTCCATCCCTCCGGCACTCGAATTTATGACAGGGATATTCCTATCATTCTTTAGAAATGAAGTTCCTTTATTGTTCCCTATAATAATTTGGTCATTAAACTTCCGAATAAACCAAGATTGAATTTCAAATCCGGGTAAAGCGATTATTTTATCCAATGTTTCGGAATACTTATAAATTCCCTGATTGGTGGCTAAATAAAAAACATGATTATCGATAAGCATATCTTCAACTAATCCAATCTGAATATCGACGGGTTCAAAAAAAGAGATGGAAGATTTTGTCTGAACATAGGCTACCCCGTTATCTAATGCCACCCATACGTTGTTTTCATTATCGCAAAAAAGGCCAAGAACAGTATTATTGTTAAGCCCGTTGTTTCGGTTCAAATGATAATTCAATTGCCCTTTCGCATCTAAAACAAAAATCCCGTCGCTTAACGTTCCGATAATATAAATTGAATCGGCTATCGATACCACCCTATTTATTCTTGCTCTCTTCAATTCTGCATCAACAACTGTTTTCCATTCAGAAAGCGTGTTCGAATGAATCGAATATTCCAATATCCCGTTTTCCGAAGAAAAAAGAAGTAAATTCTTCCCAAAAGGTTGTACCGATACAATCTCATCGTTTTTGAGTTGATCACGGGTAAGCAAAAGTTTAAAATCACTGTCGTTATATCGATAGAAATGTTCATTAATGTATTGAGCATACAACGATCCCTTGACCGAGAAAAAATACAATGGTGCCGGTTCACGCTTAAAATATTTTATTTCCGCCCATTCATCGTTGTAAACAAAATAAGAAGAAAATGTTTGAAAAAATAAAGTATCGTTTAATTGGCAAATAGTCCAAACCTCATCATTATGAAATTGATAATTTTTCACCAAAGGTTTAAGCGAATGATAAATAAGACGATTGGCTGAATTTTTTTCAAAAAAACCAAATTCTTCAAAAGATCCAATATATATTCTTTCCGGATTGCGGGTTTTATCGATGAGGATCGATTTAATTCCCAAATTGTTCGGCAAACGATATAAATTCCAGTTAACGCCATCAAAAGTCAACAAACCCTTGTTATTCCCAATATACATCACACCATCATTACCCTGCGCAATCGCCCAATTTTGATTGTCGGCATTATATATATTGCTGGTATAATTATAGACCGGTGGCACAAAAGAGGGGCTTTGTGCCTGCGTTATAGCGACAGTAAAAAGAAAAATAAAAAATATTCCAAAACAAACTGAATAATGTTTTCTATCCGAAAGTAATGGCAACATGCAACGGTTTTCTTAATCTTT
>JAAZMQ010000163.1 GCA_012798745.1 Bacteroidales bacterium | reverse complement strand
TTCTGCATTTATGATTTGTGTGAACGAATTAACTTCTTTGAAGTGCAATAAGCGATCAATTTTAACCGATCTAACTATTTGTCTTTCTCCGTTTGCGCCTCATATTTCTGAGGAATTGTGGAACAAATTGGGTAATGAAACTACCATTTTTGATGCTCAATGGCCAACATATAACGAGGAGTATCTGAAAGAGGATGTGTTATCGTATGCAATTTCTTTTAATGGAAAAACGCGTTTTACGCTTGATTTTCGAGCAGATGCACCTCGCGAAGAAATCGAAAAATCGGTTTTGGGACACCCGAATTCTCAAAAATGGCTTAATGGCAAAGCGCCGCGCAAAATTATTATTGTTCCCGGAAAAATCGTAAATGTCGTTATCTGATGTGATATGGGAAAGCAGCTTCAATATACTTCTAAAAAGTTTTATGTAAAAGATTTTTTCACCATTTTTGTGGGAACTTTTATGTATGCTCTGGGTATAACCCAATTTATTATGCCTCATAAGTTTGTGACCGGTGGACTTACGGGTGTGGGAGTATTATTGAATTATGCATTTAATTTTCCTGTCTCCGCTTCGGTTTTAATTTTAAATACTATTCTTCTGTTGATTTCGTTTCGAATCCTTGGATCGGAGTTTTTGATAAAAACAATTATAGGGGTTGTTTCTTTGGCATTTTTCATTGGAATGTTCGAAGGTTTTTCTTGGGAGCCCATTATGACAAATGAACCGCTTATTGCCGGATTAATTGGGGCAATTATGTGTGGAGTGGGTGTAGGATTGGTGTTGTCAGTAAACGGCAGTACAGGAGGAACCGATATTGTTGTGATGATCATCAATAAATATCGTAATATTACGCCGGGAAGAACCATGTTGTTGATCGATTTGGCTATCGTATCTTCTTCTTATTTCATTTTTCATAGTATAGAGACAATCGTTTATGGCATTATTATCATTGCTGTAATGGCTACTTCACTAGATTGGGCACTCAACGGTATACGTCAATCGGTACAATTTTTTATTTTTTCTTCGAAATACGATGAGATAGCCACTCAGATAAATTTACAACTTCATCGGGGATGTACTGTACTTGATGGTATTGGATGGTATTCAAAACAGCCACAGAAAGTGTTACTGGTAATTGCAAAACGAAGCGAGTCCAATTCTATTTTTCGTCTTGTAAAAACAATCGACGATAATGCTTTTGTCAGTCAGGCTTCTGTTATCGGTGTTTATGGTAAAGGTTTCGATGAAATAAAATAGTCGCCTTATCGATACCTCTAAAACAAACCATTCTGTTTCTTAAAGTTTTAATGGAGAGGGTGAGATATTTGTGTCGTGACTTTACTTTTATTTCTTTAGGGATCAAATGGCTAAAGAATGTTCAAGTAAAATCTTAAGTCCAATGCCGATTAAAATGAGACCTCCCAGAATTTCTACCTTCAAATGAAGATCTTTTCCTAAGCGAATCCCTATTATCATTCCTGAGATGGAAAATATAAAGCTAATCAAACCGATTATTGCCACACTTTTCCAGATGACCTGTGGATAGGGAACAAATATAATACCTGTTGCCAGTGCATCAATACTGGTAGCTAACGCCAATGAAATAAGCTTTAAAAAACTAAACGGATTTATTTCGGGTTGGCATTTTGTATTCTGTTTTTTAATTCCTTCGAAAAGCATTTTTCCCCCAATGAGTGCCAACATGCCAAAGGCTATCCAGTGATCGCTTTTTTTTATGATTTCCATAAAATTCAGTCCTGTACAATAACCTATGAGGGGCATTGCTGCTTGAAAAAAGCCAAATAGAAAAGCCATTACCAATGTAGGGATGATATGTAATTTTTTTACACATACGCCTTTGCTTACCGAGACGGCAAAACAATCCATTGCTAAACCAATTCCGATGATAATTATCGAGCAAGTGTCCATAATAATTAAAAAAAGCTACTCAATACGAGTAGCTTTTAACATGAATAGAGATTTATTCTTCTTCTTTTGTTACCTTTTCAAAGGTACGAGAATGTGTAGATACATTCATTTTTTCAAAATCTTCTTTTGAGCCAACGATAATCTTTTCGAATTCACGCTGACCGGTTCCTGCAGGGATACGGTGACCGCATATAACATTTTCTTTCAATCCTTCCAAGGTGTCTACTTTTCCATTTATTGCTGCCTCACTGAGCACTTTAGTGGTTTCCTGGAACGATGCTGCAGACATAAAGCTGTTGGTTTGCAATGCTGCACGTGTAATCCCTTGTAAGACCTGATTTGCAGTTGCGGGAATTGCATCCCTTGCTTTTACAGGTTTTAGGTCACGGCGTTTCAACGAACTGTTTTCATCGCGAAGTTTGCGGGCTGTTACAATTTGTCCCGACTCAAATATTTGAGAATCACCCGGATCAACAATTACTTTTTTACCCCAAATGCGATCATTTTCTTCCATTAATTCGTTCTTGTCGACCAATTGCTTTTCCAAAAATCGTGTATCACCCGGATCAACAATTTCAACTTTGCGCATCATTTGACGTACAATAACCTCGAAATGTTTATCATTGATTTTCACACCTTGTAAACGATAGACGTCTTGAATTTCGTTCACGATATATTCTTGGACAGCGGTAGGTCCTTTAATAGCCAGAATATCTGCAGGAGTAATAACTCCGTCAGATAAGGGCATTCCTGCACGAACAAAATCATTTTCCTGAACAAGTATCTGCTTGGAAAGAGGGACAAGGTACTTTTTAACTTCTCCTGTTTTGGAGGTAACAAAAATTTCTTGATTCCCTCGTTTAATTTTTCCAAATGACACTTCACCGTCAATTTCAGAAACGATAGCAGCATTCGAAGGATTACGTGCTTCAAAAAGTTGTGTTACACGAGGTAATCCTCCTGTGATATCCCCAGTTTTACCTATAGCTCGTGGTATCTTTGCTATAATATCGCCCGCTTTAATATCGTCGTTTTCATTTTTAACAATATGAGCGCCCAAGGGCAGGGTATATGTGCGTATAATATCTCCATTTTCGTTTACAATGTAAGCTGATGGAGTTTTTGTTTTATCGCGTGATTCAATGATCACTTTTTCTTTTAATCCGGTTTGCTCATCTGATTCTACTTTATAGGTAACATTTTCGATAAAATTTTCGAAATGAATTTTTCCGCTCACTTCTGAAATAATAACGGCATTAAATGGGTCCCATTCGCAAATGAGGTCACCTTTCTGTACTTTGTCCCCTTCAACATAATATAACTTTGCTCCATAAGGTACATTGTGTGAGAGCAATACGATTTTCGTGTTCGGATCCACAATACGCATCTCTACTAGACGGCTTACTACTATTTTGTAAGGTTTGCCTTCAGCATTTGTTTCTTGCGGATCGACTACTCGAAGTTCGTCAAACTCCAGTATTCCGTCATATTTGGCAACAATATTACTTTCGGCCGCTATATTTGAAGCAATACCTCCTACGTGGAAAGTTCGAAGAGTAAGCTGAGTTCCTGGTTCGCCGATAGATTGTGCAGCGATGACTCCGACAGCTTCACCTTTTTCTACCAGGCGACCGCTAGCGAGGTTGCGTCCGTAGCATTTTGTACAAACACCACGTCGCGCTTCACATGTGAGAACGGAACGGATTTCTACTTGTTCGATGGGCGATTCTTCAATTTTTTTTGCAATTTCTTCGGTTATTTCTTCTCCCGAACGAACCAGAATTTCCCCTGTAAAAGGATGTTGTACATCATGAACAGAAATGCGTCCCAATATGCGTTCATAGAGAGAAGCTACGACTTCATCGTTGTTTTTTAGCTCTGTGGCAACTAGTCCTCGGAGTGTTCCACAGTCTTCTTCTGTTACAATTACATCTTGCGCCACGTCAACTAAACGGCGGGTAAGGTAGCCTGCGTCGGCTGTTTTAAGAGCCGTGTCGGCGAGTCCTTTACGTGCCCCGTGAGTAGAAATAAAGTATTCAAGTACCGATAATCCTTCTTTAAAGTTTGCAAGAATAGGGTTTTCAATGATTTGAGCACTTTCAGCACCACTTTTTTGTGGTTTGGCCATCAGTCCGCGCATACCAGATAACTGCCGAATTTGTTCACGTGAACCGCGTGCGCCGGAATCCAACATCATATAAACCGAATTGAATCCTTGATCGTCTTCTGACAATCTTTTCATCAGAATATTGGATAACTTGGAATTAATATGGGTCCATGTATCTATTATTTGGTTGTATCGTTCGTTATAGGTTATGAATCCCATGTTATAGTTTTCCAGAATCTGATCAACTTGTGCATAACCTTCACGGATGAGTTCCTCTTTTTCAGGCGGAATAATAATGTCTTCCAGATTGAATGAAAGGCCGCCCTTAAACGCCATTTTATAACCGAGATCTTTGATATCATCCAAATATTGAGCTGTGCGGGCTATACCGCATTTTTTCATTACTTTGCCGATAATATCGCGAAGCGATTTCTTTGAAAGGAGCTCATTAATATAACCTACTTCTTTTGGAATGCATTCGTTTGTGATTACACGTCCTACCGTTGTTTCGTGCATCTTTCGGATTGGATTTCCATCTTCATCTATATCGTCAACGACAACTTTTACTAATGCATGGATATCTACTTTCCCTTCATTGTAAGCAATAATAGCCTCTTCTTCACCATAAAAAATCATCCCTTCACCTTTTGCTCCCGGACGAATTTTGGTAATATAATACAATCCAAGGACCATGTCTTGAGATGGGATAGTGATAGGTGCTCCATTAGCCGGGTTTAGGATGTTATGCGATGAGAGCATCAGAAGCTGAGATTCCAATATGGCTTCGTTACCCAACGGGAGATGAACGGCCATTTGGTCACCATCGAAGTCGGCATTAAATGCAGTACAAGCTAATGGATGGAGTTGAATAGCCTTTCCTTCGATAAGTTTTGGCTGGAACGCCTGAATACCCAATCGGTGCAATGTTGGAGCACGGTTTAGGAGTACCGGGTGTCCTTTCATCACATATTCCAGAATATCGTAAACAACAGGTTCTTTGCGATCGACAATCTTTTTCGCAGATTTTACAGTCTTAACGATACCTCTTTCGATAAGTTTACGGATAATGAACGGTTTATACAGTTCGGCTGCCATGTCTTTCGGCAAACCGCATTCGTGCATTTTTAGTTCGGGGCCAACCACAATAACCGAACGAGCAGAATAATCTACACGTTTACCCAATAAGTTCTGACGGAAACGTCCTTGTTTTCCCTTCAGACTGTCGGAAAGCGATTTTAATGGTCGGTTCGATTCCGTTTTAATTGCACTGGATTTTCGTGAATTGTCGAAAAGCGAATCAACTGCTTCCTGAAGCATCCGTTTTTCGTTCCGAAGAATCACTTCGGGAGCTTTGATATCGATGAGTCTTTTCAGTCGATTATTTCGGATAATTACCCGGCGATAAAGGTCATTCAAATCGGAAGTTGCAAAGCGTCCCCCATCCAGTGGTACTAACGGACGGAGTTCGGGTGGAATAACAGGGATCACTTTCATGATCATCCATTCGGGCTTATTGATATGCCTTGAGCTTCTAAAAGCTTCAACCACCTGGAGCCTTTTGAGAGCTTCGTTTTTTCGTTGCTGTGATGTATCTGTGCTGGCGCGGTGACGCAACTGGTTTGCCAGTTTGTCAAGATTGATGCGCTCTAGAAGATCCAGTACAGCTTCAGCTCCCATTTTTGCAATAAATTTGTCGGGATCCGAATCTTCCAATTGTTGATTTTCTTTTGGCAAAGAATCCAACAATTCCAGGTATTCATCCTCAGTAAGGAGGTCGTTTTCTTCTACTTTGTCTCCCAAAGCGCCGGGTTGGATAACCACATATCTTTCGTAGTAGATAATGGAATCGAGTTTTTTCGTTGAGATTCCCAACAGATAACCTATTTTGTTGGGCAATGTTCTGAAATACCAGATATGAGCTACGGGCACAACCAACCGGATGTGGCCGGTACGCTCTCTTCGTACTTTCTTTTCGGTTACCTCAACGCCGCATCGGTCGCAGACAATCCCTTTGTAACGTATTCTTTTGTATTTACCGCAATGACATTCATAGTCTTTTACAGGACCAAAAATACGTTCGCAGAAAAGCCCACCCATTTCAGGCTTATATGTTCTGTAATTAATGGTTTCTGGCTGGGTA
>JAAZMQ010000017.1 GCA_012798745.1 Bacteroidales bacterium | reverse complement strand
GTGACGGTTTCGTCGCCAATCGACGGTTATGTGAAAAAGGTGTACGTCAAAAAGGGAGATTATGTGGAGATCGGGCAACCCCTTGCTGTGGTTACTCGCGATAAGCGGCTGCAACTTCGTGCCGAGGTTTCAGAAAAATATGCCGATCGTCTCCCAACCCTTACGGGAGCCAACTTTAAACCCTCCTACGGTAATACCTTATATAAATTGTCCGATTTGAATGGACGGTTGATTTCGTATGGTCGCACCGTGGATAAAAATTCGTTTTATATGCCGGTCATCTTCGATTTCGACAATCGTGGAGATATTGTTCCCGGTTCGTATGTCGAGGTTTTTTTGTTATCGTTGCCGCTGATGGATGTCGTTGCTGTGCCTGTTTCGGCAGTGACCGAAGAGCAGGGGCTTCATTTCGTTTACGTGCAATTGGACAGGGAGGTTTTTAAAAAGCAAGAAGTGCATATCGGGTTGAGTGACGGAGAGCGGGTGCGGATTTTATCCGGACTTAAGGAGGGAGACAGAGTGGTCACGAAAGGTACTTATCAGGTTAAATTGGCAGCCACTGCTTCGGTTATTCCCGAAGGGCATTCACACGCACATTAGAAATTACGGAGAAGTCATGTTGGATAAATTAATTCGATTTTCACTCGATAATCGGGTGACGATACTGGCAATAGCGGTTTTGTTGCTGATTGTGGGTTCTTTTGTGGTTTCGAAAATGGAAGTGGATGTGTTTCCCGATTTGAATGCGCCTACGGTGGTTGTCATGACCGAAGCGCCCGGTATGGCGCCCGAAGAAGTGGAGCGTTTGGTGACGTTTCCTGTTGAGACGGCTGTAAACGGGGCTACCGATGTGCGGCGGGTGCGCTCTTCTTCAACTACCGGTTTCTCTGTGGTTTGGGTGGAATTTGATTGGGGTACCCATATCTTTACAGCACGTCAGATTGTTTCGGAAAAGTTGTCGGCCATAAGTGAACAATTACCACCCGAGGTGGGAAATCCTACGTTAGGTCCGCAGTCGTCTATCTTGGGAGAAATCATGATTATCGGGCTCACTGCCGATTCCGTTACGTCGATGGAAGAGCTGCGTACGTTGGCAGACTGGACCCTTCGTCCGCGATTATTGTCGACGGGCGGTGTGGCGCAGGTATCTGTTCTTGGCGGAGATGTGAAGGAATACCGGATTGCTCTCGATCCGAACAAAATGAAACACTACGGTGTGGGACTGAATGAGGTGATGGCTGCTGTGGATGGAATGAATCGGAATTCTTCCGGCGGTGTTCTTTATGAATACGGCAACGAATATATCATTCGTGGGATGCTTTCCACAAATCGAATCGGCGAGATGGGAAAGGCGTTGGTTAAAAAAACAGACGGCGTTCCTGTTGTGTTGGAAGATATTGCGGAAATAGGTACCGGTGCAAAACTGCCCCGCATGGGCGTGGCATCGCTCAACGGTAAACCGGCTGTTATGTTGACCGTCACCAAGCAACCCAACGTTGATACAAAGAAACTGACGGAAAAAATCGATGATTCGCTGAGCGATATCTGCAATAATTTGCCTCCCGATGTACATATTTCAACCGATATTTACCGCCAGTCGCGTTTTATCGACAATGCCATTCACAATGTGGTGGAAGCGCTGTTGATGGGTGGACTTTTTGTGGTGATCGTGTTGGTTGTTTTTCTGATGAATGCCCGCACCACGCTGATATCGTTGGTTACCATACCGATTTCTGTATTGACCACCTTTGTGGTGGTGAAATTAATGGGATTGACCATCAATACAATGAGCTTGGGCGGTCTTGCCATTGCCATTGGGTCGTTGGTCGACGATTCGATTGTCGATGTGGAGAATGTGTTTAAACGTTTGCGCGAGAATCGGATGAAACCGCACAACGAGCAAAAAAGTGTGCTCCAAGTTGTTTTTACTGCTTCACGCGAAGTGCGCAGGCCGATTTGGAGTTCGACACTGATTGTGGTGGTCAGTTTTATTCCGCTTTTCTTTTTGCAGGGAATGGAAGGGCGCATGCTGATTCCGCTTGGGCTGACGTTCGTTATCGCGTTGTTTGCCTCTACGGTGATTTCGCTTACGTTGACACCGGTTTTATGCAGTTATTTACTGGGGAGTGAAAAAAATGATCCAAGTAAAAATGATCCGTTTCTGGTGCGTAAATTAAAAACAATATATCGCACTTTGTTGGAAAGTGTGTTGGTTCACAAAAAAGAGTTTTTGGTGTGCGTAGGCGTAGTGTTGGCAGTTTCTGTCGTCATGTTGTTGTCTTTTGGTCATAGCTTTTTGCCGCCGTTCAACGAAGGATCGTTTACGATAAACGTGAGTACATTACCGGGAGTTTCGCTTGACGAGTCGGATAAAATCGGGAAAATGGCCGAAGATATTTTGTTGAGTATCCCCGAGATTCAGGTTGTTGGCCGAAAAACAGGGCGTGCCGAGTTGGATGAACACGCACTGGGGGTAAATGTTTCAGAGATAGAGGCTCCTTATGAGTTGCAAGGGCGATCGAAAGAGGAAATCATTGCTGAGATTCGGGAGAAAATGAAGGTTGTTCCCGGTGTGAATATCGAAATTGGTTCGCCGGTTTCGCATCGAATCGATGCCATGCTTTCGGGAACACAGGCCAATATTGCCGTCAAGCTGTTTGGACCCGATCTTAACAAAATGTACGTGATCGGGAATCAAATAAAATCGGTTGTTTCGAAAATCGACGGAGTAGTAGATCTTAATGTTGAACAACAAGTGGAACGTCCGCAATTGAAGATTGTTCCCAACCGGGAAATGCTTGCCAAATATGGTGTTACACTTCCCGAATTCAAAGAAGCGATTGGTGTGCTATTGGAAGGTAAACCGGTTTCGCAGGTTTACGAAGGGGATCGCTCGTTTGATCTTACGCTGAGGGTCAAGGACAATAGCAGAGAGAGTATGGAAGCAATTGGTAATTTGGCAATGGATGCCGATGGACAAAAAGTGCCTTTGTGTCAGGTGGCCGATATCGTTTCATCGTCGGGTCCCCATACGATTAATCGGGAGAATGTTTCACGCAAGATGGTGGTTTCGGCAAATATCACCGGGCGTGACCTGCAAGGAGCCGTGAACGATATTCGCAAAACCATCGAGAACGAAATCCGACTTCCGGAGGGTTATCATGTGGAGTATGGAGGGCAGTTCGAAAGTGCACAATCGGCATCGCGTACCTTGACCTTGGCTTCGGTGCTGTCTATTTTTACGATTTTTCTATTGCTTTTTGCAGAATTTAGAAGCTGGCCCCAAGCCGCGATAGCTATGTTGAATCTTCCCTTGGCTCTTATTGGAGGGGTGTTTATTGTCTTTTTCACCGGCGGTATATTAAATATTCCTTCCATTATCGGATTTATATCGTTGTTTGGAATTGCTACCCGAAACGGCGTGCTGCTTCTTAATCGGTATAACGATTTGCATGCAGCGGGATTTTCGGTTCACGATACCGTTATTCTAGGTTCGCTGGATCGATTGAATCCGATATTGATGACGGCCTTGTCTTCGGCCTTGGCGTTGTTGCCCATGGCTTTGAGCGGGCATCTTCCGGGCAACGAAATTCAGAGCCCCATGGCTAAAGTCATATTGGGTGGATTAATTACTTCTACAGCACTTAACGGATTTGTTATTCCGATTATGTATGGTTTTGTTGCCGGAAAAAAAGAAAAGGAACACAAATTATTAAACGATGAACAATGAGAAAAATACTGTTTTTATGCACGATAATCTTGAATATGACGATTTGTGCCAATAATGACGAGATAAATCGTATTCTGGCTTCCATTGAGCAAAACAATGGCAGCTTGAAAGCATTGCGCAAAGATGCCGATATCCGGATTATGGCTAACCGTGAGGAGATGATGCCCGACGATCCGGAAGCGGAATTTGCTTATTTGTGGGGAAGTCCGCATGAAATAGGTAAAAGGCAAGATGTGAATGTTTCCCAAGGTTTTGATATTCCTTTAATAACGGGTATGCGAAAAAAGGTGGTTTCACGCGAGAACGAACTGGTGGAATTGAATCATCGATGGGAGCGGATATGTGTCCTGATGGAAGCAAAAAAAATGTGTATCGAGCTGATTTATTACAATGCTCTTCGACAGGAACTGGATAAGCAACTACAATGGGCAGAGCATGTGGCCGCTTTGTATCGGAAACAGTACGATGAGGGAAATATCGGAATGCCGGAGTACAACAATGCGCAGCTCAACCTCGCCGAAATAAAACATGAAGTTGCGCGTGTTGATATCGAACGAAAGCGAATCCTTTCGGAGTTGAAACGACTGAATGGTGGAATTGCTGTTGAACTGAGCAGTACTCGATACGATCTTCATCCTCTTCCTGCTGATTTCGAAAAATGGTATGAACAAATGGAGCAAAGAAACCCGATGCTTGTTTATGCTTACAAAGAAACGGAACTGAACCGGTACCGGATAAAAGTGGCTAAAAAGGCAAATTTGCCCCGCTTTTCTGTGGGTTATCTGATGGAAAATGTGGTGGGCGAACGGTATCAAGGCGTAACGTTGGGGATATCGGTGCCGCTGTGGAGGAATTCACAACGGCTGGAATACGCAAAAACAGAGGCGGAGGCATCGGAAATGCATGCAACGAATGCCCGAAAGGAGTTTTACGAAGGTTTTCATGCATTGTATCAGCAAGCAGAAGAATTGCAGCAAGTGCTGCTGGATTATCACGACGCCGTGAAATTGTATAACAATGCCGAACTTTTGGTGAAGGCGTTGGATCTGGGCGAAATTTCCTTGATGGATTACCTTGTTCAAATGAAGTTTTATTATAATATGGTGGCGAAAGTATTGGAAGTTGAACGTGATTATGAACTTATCTATACCGATCTTACGCAAGATGAACTGTAAAATCGTTTGTTGGGAAGAATATGCCTTTATCTTGTCAAAAAGCAACTAATTTGTAAAAAATTACTTGTTGATGACACAAAATTGCTACTTTTGCATGCGAAAGATAATTTAAATACGAAATATATAAGGAGAAAAGTACAGAATGAGGAAAAATTTGGTTATCGTTGAATCACCTGCAAAAGCAAAAACTATTGAGAAATTCCTTGGAAAAGACTATCGGGTTATGTCGAGCTACGGACATATCCGCGATTTGAAAAAAAAAGATTTCAGTATTGATATAGAGAACAATTTTACACCTATATATGAGATACCGGACGATAAAAAGAAAATAGTTTCCGAGCTTAAAGCTGCGGCAAAAGAGGCCGATACAGTTTGGCTGGCTTCTGATGAAGACCGGGAAGGGGAGGCCATTGCATGGCATTTGTACGATGTACTTGAATTGGAAGATAAAGATACGAAGCGTATCGTGTTTCACGAAATTACAAAACCGGCTATTCAGGAAGCAATCGAGAACCCGCGAAGCATCGATAAGAATTTAGTGGATGCGCAGCAAGCTCGCCGTATATTGGATCGGATTGTAGGTTTTGAGCTTTCGCCGGTCTTGTGGCGAAAAATTAAACCGGCTCTTTCTGCCGGTAGGGTGCAGTCGGTGGCTGTTAGGCTTATTGTGGAGCGTGAACGCGAGATCCAACACTTTAAGGCGGAAGCATCGTATCGTATAGTGGCTATCTTTTCGAAGGAAGAGGACGGTAAAGTATATGAGATAAAAGCAGAATATAATAAGCGTCTAAAAACCAAAGAAGAGGCATTGGCCTTACTGGATAAGCTTAAATCTGCTGATTTCACCGTGGAGGATATTACGGTTAAGCCGGTCAAAAAATCGCCGGCACCTCCGTTCACTACTTCCACTTTGCAGCAGGAAGCATCGCGAAAGTTGGGTTTTTCGGTAGCGCAAACCATGATGATAGCGCAGCGATTGTACGAATCGGGGAAAATCACCTATATGCGTACCGATTCCGTCAACTTGTCGTCATTGGCCGTTCAGGCAGCAAAGAAAGAGATTACCGAACTGTATGGCGAAGCGTATTCGAAAGCGCGAAAATACACCACAAAATCTAAAGGAGCACAAGAAGCACACGAAGCTATTCGTCCTACTTATCTCAGTGAACGCGAAATTAGCGGAACATCGCAGGAAAAGCGGTTATATGACTTAATCTGGAAGCGTACAATTGCGTCGCAAATGGCAGATGCCAAGTTGGAAAAAACCACTGCTACCATCAGCGCTTCAAATGTGGAAGGCAAATTTGTTGCTTCCGGTGAAGTGATCAAATTCGATGGCTTTTTACGGGTGTATCGCGAAGGGACAGATGATGAAGAGACAGAAAATGAGGGCGCTATTCTTCCTCCTGTAAAGCAAGGCGAGAAGCTGCTTATGAGAGAGACAACCGCCACCGAGCGTTATACGCAGCGTCCACCCCGATATACGGAAGCTTCTTTGGTGCGAAAAATGGAAGAATTGGGTATTGGACGCCCATCTACCTATGCTCCTACTATATCTACCATTCAACAAAGAGGTTATGTGGAAAAAGGAAATGTGGAGGGCGAACAACGTGTCTATACTGTTATTACTTTAAAAAATGGGAAAATAAAAGATACGGAAAAAAAAGAAATTGCCGAAGCCGATAAAAATAAGCTTATTCCTACCGATATAGGGATGGTAGTGAACGATTTTCTTGTGGAATATTTTCCCGATATTGTGGATTATAATTTTACTGCCAAGGTGGAAAAAGATTTCGATAAAATTGCCGAAGGCAAGATGCAGTGGAATAAATCGATAGCCGATTTTTATACAACTTTTCATCCTACGGTGGAAAAGACGCTAAATATGCGTACCAAACGCAAAACGGGTGAGCGGGTATTAGGAGTCGATCCCAAAACCGGTCGCCAAGTGTCAGTCAAAATTGGACGTTATGGAGCGTTAGCTCAAATTGGAACAGCCGAGGAGGAGGAGAAACCTTTGTTTGCCCCATTACAGAAGTCGCAATCCATTGAAACCATTACTCTTGAAGAAGCATTGAAGTTGTTTGAGTTGCCGCGCAATTTGGGTGAATTTCGCGGAAAAGAAATGGTGGTGGGAATAGGTCGTTTTGGTCCTTATATTCGTTACGGCAACAAATTTGTTTCATTACCCAAGGAGTCCGATCCGTTGGAAATTACGCCCCAAGAGGCTGTTGCCCTTATCGAGGCTAAAGAAAAAGAAGAAAAAGAAAAGATAATTAAAACGTTCCCCGAAGAACCTGATCTTCAGGTTTTAAAAGGACGCTACGGACCATATATTGCTTTTGATAAACAAAATTACAAAATTCCCAAAGGATTGAATCCGGAGGAACTATCGCTTGACGACTGTCGTAAGATTATTGCTGAGTCCGATAAAAATAAGACCAAAGGGGGAAAGAAAAGAAGAAAATCGTCTTCGAAGAAATGAAAAGGATTTTTCTAGCAAATTGCATACTTACGAAATCGAATTATTCTTTCATCCTTTTATCCATACATTGGCTATGCTTACCAAAGCATAAATAAATGCAGCTATTAGCAATAGCAAAAGATACCCCGCTTCAACGGATATAATGGTTGCCAAAACGGTGCTGATGACTGAAAAATAACCGTTTAAAGCCCATGCCCACGGAATATCGTCGGTGTTTTTTCCCGACAGATAGTTGATCCCGAGAGGGAAAGGCATTCCCAAAAAGAACCCTAACACACCTAATAAAACGGTGGCAATCATTATTTTGAAAGGGAATTCAATGCCTATTGTGGCTGAAAAAATGGGGGAGAGGATAAAAGCATATAGGATAAGGATTGCTGCGATAATAAGCGGCAAAGCACGACGTATTTTGTTGCTGTTTTGAAGTTTACCGGAATAGTAACTTCCTAATCCGGAAGTAAAGAGCAAAATACTAAGGGTGGCAGAAGCGGCATAGGTAGGCTCTCCGAAATAGAAAGTAAATTGTTGAATGAATACCATTTCCAGAAACATGTATGCCAATCCCAAACCGCTGAAATATATAAATACCCATTTCTTGTTCTTACTTTTCCAGGGGCTGAAAGATAAAGGCAGAAGAATAAAAATTGCCGCAATAAAAACAATTTGAATGAAAGTGAGGATGATGAGTACATACCCGATATCCAAAAAAGGGAAGTTTTTCTCCCGAATAGAAGTGAGTAATTGTGGAATTTGTTTAAAACGGACAAATTGAAAGAAAAATGGGCGATTGTCGGTAGTAGGATGTATCCGATAAGGATACTGTTGGATCAATGTTTTTTTGTTGGGAGATAAGAGTTGATCTACATGAGTAAAAAAAGCAGTGTCCTGAAGCATGTTATACTTGTCTCGGTCAATTTCTTGATTTCCGGGAAGAACAAGCGGATCGAACATCCGGTTTTCACAAAATAGATGAACCTTATTAATTTCATCACGTTTAAATGGTGATTTTTTCACCAGAAAGGTAATTGCACACCAACTTCGTATGGCAACAACATGTTGTGGGGGATGATTGATGTTGTTTTTGTCAAGAAGAAGGCCGATGGTGGATAAAAGACGGTAAGCATTTCTGACCGGATAATCCATCCAGCAGCTCAGCGAGATCATTCCTTCCCTTGAAAGCTTATTCCACATTTCTTGCAAAGCTTCTAGAGTTAATTCGTATCGGGGTTCCACTGCGTTCAATCCCGAATTACCGAAAAATGAACCGATGATGGGCAGTTCTATCAAATCGTACCTGCTTGTGTCTGGAGTAAGCAAAGTTCGAGGCAGGGTTTCATAAGGCTGAACCCCATAAAAACCTTCGAAAGATTGGCACAGTATTTTGAAGATTTCCGGATTAGTTTCATTGGCGGTAATGCGAGCTACCTGATGCGACACTGCCAGCAAGACGTTTTCTCCCGTTCCCGCATTGATAATCATAGCATTCTTAATATTATTGATGTGATAGGGCAAGGCTTGCGGTGTATAGTCGAGAATGTTTGTTTTGTTTTGCTCTAAGGGTGATGGGAGAAGGCATCCCATCCAATTTCCGTTATTAAAGACGACTTTTCGTACGGGAAAAGAATCCTGATATGCAAGGCTTACGCCCGGGGCGTAACGGAGAACGGGTGATGAAACGATCTGAACAAAACCATGAGGAGTGCTTTTTTCGTATTCTACTTTTGCATCGGGCAACAACATGGTTTTGCTAATATCTTTATATTCGGATGGGATAAGCCGTGGAGGATAGAAAAAAAGAATTGCCAAGATAAGAGTCGAAAGCGGAGTAAGGATGTGAAGGAATGTTTTTTTGTTTTTAGGAAGTGAAACAATTCCTCCCAAAAAAGCAAGGACTGCAACAGCAAAAGACTGCTGCTCGGGAATTATCCATTGCATGATGAATAAGGCAATTATTCCTCCTATGCCTGAACCGATAAGATTTGAAAAATAAATTTTCCCGATTTGATCGGCAAACTTCGAAAAACTTAACCCAATAGCTAAGGCTCCGGTCAAGAAAGGAAGAAAAAAAATAAAATAAGAGAGGATTAACCTGCCGATGTGCCGCGAATCCTGAAAGATAAGTAAAGAATCGAAACGAACAGCATCGGAATTAGCAATTCCTACTACGACAGGGATAAGAATTGCTGTAACGATTAATAAAAGGGGGAAAAGTGTATAATAGTTTTTTTCGAGTTTCTTTTGAAAAATTGTCAGGAATGTTCCTGCGGCGCCGAATCCGAGCAAGGCAATGGATATAATCATGTAGGCAAAATGATACCATTGGATGTAAGATAAAATCTGCATCAATATCAATTGAAAAGCGATAATGGCTGCAGAAATTAATCCGATTGCCGCATTGATGCGAACCAATGATGTTGTATTGTCGGATTCCATCTCTTATCTACTTGTTGCCCGTGGTTTTTATTTTATTGGATACGGTTGTCAGGGTTTGCTTTTGCGTGTTAAAGGCACAAACCTGACGGGGATCAGACTTTTTGTTTTGATTTTGTCTCCCGATTTTTCAACAAGCATCAGGTTTTGAACACTAAAAGGAGAACCCACTGGAATAATCATACGGCCTTTGTCTTTTAGTTGTTGAATTAATGGTGGCGGGATATATTCTGATGCCGCGGTAACAATAATACCGTCATAGGGTGCATGTTCTTCCCATCCGTAATAGCCGTCGCCTATTTTTACTTCTACATTATCGTAATTCAATGTTTTTAATCGTTCTTTTGCTGCAAGACCCAGCTCTTCGATAATTTCGACAGTGTAAACCTTTTTCACAATTCGGGATAAAACGGCTGCCTGATAGCCCGATCCTGTTCCTATTTCCAGGACTACATCGTCAGGACCCACGTTCAGCAATTCTGTCATATAGGCTACAATGTAGGGCTGAGAAATGGTTTGTCCGTAACCGATAGGCAGAGGACCGTCGTCATAAGCTCTGTCTTGGTATTCCTCAGGTACAAACAGATGGCGTGGAACAGCTTCCATGGCTTTTAGCGTTTTTTTGTCGGTAATACCGCGTGCTTGAATTTGTTTTTTTATCATCTCTTTTCTTTTTATTTCAAATTTGTCTTGTCCTGAAAGGGAAGGAAAAAATCCAACATTCAGCAGAATAATTATAAGTGTGCATAATTTTTTCATGGTTTTCTCTTATTTGGTTTTGCAGTAATTTTTTAAGCGATTATTTCTTACTCAAAAGAACGATACAGTTCAGTTCGGTATTTTAAAGATAATTATTTCTTTTTCTGCTGTCAAATTTTATTTTCATAATCTCCCATCATCTTGTGCAATTTGACAGCATACGCTTCCCAATCAGTAATTTTGTAGCGGGCAACACCTGATTCCATAGCGGCTTTGGCAACAGCAGGTGCAACTGCTGTCAATAAACGTGGATCAAGAGGTTTGGGAATGATATACCCTTTTCCAAAGCTCAGCTGTTGTAAATTGTATGCTGCCTTCACTGTTTCCGGGACCGGCTTTTTAGCTAAGTCGGCTAACGCATAAACAGCTGCCAGTTTCATCTCTTCATTGATGCAGCTCGCTCGAACGTCTAATGCCCCTCTGAATATATAGGGGAATCCTAATACATTGTTGATTTGATTCGGATAATCGGAACGGCCTGTAGCAAAAATGATGTCTTCACGTGCATTCATGGCATCTTCATAAGAAATTTCAGGATCAGGATTGGCTAATGCAAAAATAATGGGGTTGTCGCTCATTGATCGAACCATGTCTGTAGTTAATATTCCACTTACGGATAATCCTAAAAATACATTGGCCCCTTTGATTGCTTCTTCTAAAGTATCGATATCCTGAGTTGTGGCAAAAGGTTTTTTAATTTCGCTCAAATCGGTACGGCGGGTATTAATAACTCCTTTAGAATCAAGCATAATTATATTTTCTGGTTTTGCTCCCAGACGTATATATAATTTTGTGCAGGAAATAGCTGCAGCGCCCGCACCATTGACTACAATTTTTACATTTTCTATCTTTTTGTCAACGAGTTCCAATGCATTTAATAATCCCGCTGCAGAAATGATGGCCGTGCCATGCTGATCGTCGTGCATGACAGGAATATCCAATTCGCTTTGAAGTCTTTCTTCAATCTCAAAACATTCTGGCGCTTTAATATCTTCTAAATTGATTCCTCCGAAGGTGGGAGAAATGGCTTTTACGATGTAAATGAATTTTTCAGGGTCTTTTTCATTGATTTCGATATCAAAAACATCGATCCCTGCAAAGATTTTAAACAATAATGCTTTGCCCTCCATTACAGGTTTACTGGCTAAAGGGCCAATATTGCCCAAGCCTAAAACTGCTGTTCCATTTGAAATAACAGCAACCAGGTTTCCTTTATTTGTATATTCGTAAACAGCATCTTCGTTTTTTTTGATTTCCAAACAGGGTTCGGCTACTCCCGGTGAATAAGCTAATGATAGATCGCGTTGTGTGCTGTAAGGTTTGGTAGGAACAACTTCAATTTTTCCCGGTTTCCC
>JAAZMQ010000162.1 GCA_012798745.1 Bacteroidales bacterium | reverse complement strand
CATAATATATTAGTAAGACAATTTGTTAAAATAAAAGTTTAACATTCGCCTTCATTATTATTATTTCATAAAAAAAATCATTCAATTTACTCAAATTGACGTTTAAAAAACCAGAATTCATTAATATTCATATTTATCGTTATTTTAAACATCTCTTCTTTTATCATAAAATCTTTGTCTGGTTGAAGAAGCGAATAACCAAATCCGAGATTTAACAAAGAAACCCTCCCGGTGTACGTATCTCTAAATGGCAAACCAAAACCAATATTTATCCCATATTCCTTAAAACCTCCTGTTCCTAAATTGGAATTATTTATAGGATTATATACATTTACGTTATTATACGAATTGGCAAAAGAAAATCCGCCACGGAAACGTATTCGACGAAAAAAATCGCGGCTAAAAGGATCGATCACATATTCCGCTCCTGCTCCAATACGATACCGATTATTAAATCGTACATCCGTATCCATCCCATCTAAATCCGAAGGATATCCCATTCCTTTCCATGCCTGATAAGTACCATCCACTCCAACCAACCAATTCTGATTAGAATAGGTTGCCCCCAATCCAAAAGAATTGGGGAACCGAAATGATTGCGAAGGAATCGTATCACTTTTAAGAATCTGTTTTACGTTTCCATTGGCATCCAACAGCTGATCGTAAGAATAAATTGGTGCTTCGGCATTTATTTTCGGTGTATAAACTAATCCAACTGTAACCGACTGCAATTGATCGATAGGATATGTGAGCTGAATTCCAAAATCATATTTAATATCCCGAATCGAAAATTTATCGGTTGCTATTCTCGCTAAAGTAGTATTATCAATAGAAGGCAATTGTTTGTTGTGTTCGATATTCCCGAAAAAATAAGCGATATTTACACCTAACGACAAATACTTAAACGGCTCATAAGCTATTCCACCATATATTTCACTTAATCCGCCTGAGCCATTATATATCTCACTATAAGTAATATCAGAGGAAGAACGTGCTTGACCAAAACTATAACCGACTTTTGAATAAGGAAGTAATCCAATGCTAGCGCCTATTTTTCGCATAATAGGAAATTGCATCGCTATATAATCCAAGTTTCCGTTATAAAAATCTTGTTTTGCCCCTCCATCATCATAGGTTGCATACTGACCGGAAACACCTATATCAAAAATAAACGTAAGCGTATCAAGTTCTGAGTATGAAGCCGGATTACCCGGATTAACCTGTTGACTCCTTCTTAATCCGTAACTGATGCCACCCATTGTTTCAGATGCTCCAATAGATGGATCGGATAATAATCCGTAACCATACCGACCGTAAGGCGAATTAGAACCTACTTGCTGAGCAACTGCAACAAGAGTAACTATGTATAAGGCTACCGATAAAAAGAAACGTTTTCTCCTTTTTTTCATTCTGTTTTTATCTAATCAACAAACTTTAGTTCATTAACTTTCATAAGATTGATTTGAAATTGCAAAGATGACATATTTTTGCATTGCAACCAACAATTCGTTTCTCTTCTTCATGTTAAAAAGAATAAAGTTTGTTCTCTGCAAAATGCACAAAAGTATAAAATTGCTTCATCTATACGTTGATTCACTCCTCTATGCTACAAAGTAAACAAAAAAGATTTGGAAAATAAAGAAGGAACTTCATTTTGTTTTGCCATATCTATTATAAGACACAATATCATCTATGGGTTTTCTTTTCTTTTCACGAAGAGGTTGTGTGCTATAGCCGATAACAATATCGAGCCAAACTCGCTTTGATTGAGGAATAGCGAGCAATTTTTTTATTTTTCCTTCATCAAACCAACCCAGAATGCAAGAACCCAATCCTTCAGCATGAGCCGCCAGTACGGCATATGCGGCTGCAATACCCAAATCTATCTGGGCATAATCTTTATTTTTAATCCATCCCCCGATTCCCGACATCAAATTTACTTTTTCTTCCACAAGCAAAATATGAACGGGAGCTTGCTTAGTAAAATGATTTAATCCCAATGCGCGTGTAGAAGTAGCATCTGCAACTTTATTTTTTAATTCCGGATCATCAACTACTATCAAATGCCACGGTTGAGCATTGCACGCCGAAGGAGCCAATTGCACCGCTTTTATAATTCGGTCAATCTTCTCTTTTTCTACAGGTCTAGTGGGATCGAAGGCACGATCGCTCTGCCGTGTTTTTACAAATTCAACAAAATCCATTTATTCAGTTAATCCCATTAGTCGGCTGATATATTTGCCGATAATATCAAATTCAATATTTACAACTGACCCTTTCTCAATCTGACAAAAATTGGTTACATCATGGGTATAAGGAATAATGGCTACCTTAAACGTATTATCGGTCGGTTCCACCACCGTCAAGCTTACGCCGTTAACCGTCACCGATCCTTTATCGACTGTCAGATAGCCTTTTTTGGCCATTTCTTTATCGAATTCGTATTCGAAAGTGTAATACCAACTTCCATCAGCCTCCTCAACATCGGTACAAACAGCTGTTTGATCCACATGCCCTTGAACAATATGGCCATCTAAACGGCCGTTCATCAGTATACTGCGTTCCAGATTCACCTTATCACCTACTTTCAATAAACCAAGATTAGAACGGTCCAAGGTTTCCTTAACAGCCGTAACCGTATAGGTGTCTCCATCAATAGAAACAACCGTTAAACAAACGCCGTTGTGCGATATACTCTGGTCAACTTTTAATTCGTCGACAAAAGAACATCTCAATGTAATATGAAGATTCCCTTTTTCTTTATTTAAAGCTACAACAGTAGCCGCTTCTTCTACAATTCCCGAAAACATAATCTTTTAACTTTTAAATCGTTCGAAAAATTTTTTAATTATCCTTTTTAAAAATTCGATTTACAAGAAATCGCCCCAGTTTTTCACTTCTACCAAATAGAAGCTCTCTTTTCTTTAGGTAAATACATGGGATCAGTAGGTTGAATATCGAAAGCCTCGTACCATGCATCGATATGCGGCAACGCACCATTCACGCGCCATCTACCTAACGAATGAGGATCAAGCTTGGTTAAACGGAGAATTTCTTCATCACGGATATTAGCCGCCCAAAGTGTTGCATAAGAAAGGAAAAAACGCTGAGGTGGGGTAAAACCATCTATTTTTTCTTTCAATTTTGCTTGTGGTGTTTTCAAAAACGCATGATAAGCAATCTGAAGACCTCCATGATCGGCAATGTTTTCCCCCAATGTAAATACTCCATTTGCATGAACAGTATCCAATACAACAATATTATTAAAATAATCCACAAGCACGCGGGCTCTTTCCTCAAAGCGTTTTGCATCATCTTCCGTCCACCACTCGTTCAAATTTCCAACTTTATCGTATTTCCTTCCTTGATCATCGAAACCATGTGTCATTTCATGGCCGATAACCACCCCGATACCTCCGTAATTAATCGCATCATCACCCTTCATATAAAAGAAAGGCGGTTGTAAAATTCCTGCAGGGAAGCATATTTCGTTGGACGATGGATTATAATAAGCATTCACGGTTTGGGGCGACATAAACCATTTGCTTTTGTCAACCGGTTTACCAAGATCCTTAATCATATCGTTATATTCGAAATCGGAACAGCGCATTATATTTGCCCAGTACGAATCGTTTTCAATCTCGAGATCCGAGTAATCCTTCCATTTGTCGGGATAACCGATTTTAACAGTAAAGGCAGCTAATTTTTCCTGAGCCTTTGTTTTGGTGGTTTCACTCATCCATTCCAAATTATCAATACGTTCACCCAATGATTTCATTAGATTATCTACCAACTCCATCATGCGTTCTTTTGCTTCGGAAGGAAAATATTTTTCAACGTATAACTGTCCGACTACTTCGCCCAAAGCGCTGTTCACCACATCAATGCTTCTTTTCCACCGAGGTTTAAGCTCTTTACTACCGCTCATGGCTTTCCCGTAAAATTCAAAATTGGCATTCACAAAATCATCGCTCAAATAAGTGGCAGCTGAATTAATAACTTTCCAACTTAAATATTGACGAAGATTTTCAATGGGCTCTCGGTTAATAATCGCAATCGATGTTTGAATAGGTTCAATCTGAGATACATTCAAACTATCAATCTCCTTGGCTCCCATTTGATCAAAATAATATTCCCAATCAAAGTGTGCAACTTTGGTATTAAGTTCACTCACCATAAATTTATGGTAATTCAATTCAGGTATACGGCGCATCTCTTTTGTCACATGTGACTTTGCCAATTCGGTTTCGATTCTCATTACTGTCTTGGCCGCTTTTCGGGCATTTTCTTCAGTATAACCGGCGTTACAAAATTGAGTCTCCATGAGCTTTACATATTCTCGCCGAAGCATATTCGAACGCTCATCTTGCTCAAGATAAAAATCGCGGTCACCCATACCCAAACCCGATTGAAAAAGATGCACAATGTTCATTGAACTATTCTTGTCATCGGGTCCGACATAAAAACCGAAAAAAGGACTGGAAGCATACTTGCTTACTTTCGCCATCAAACAAACAATCTCTTTTTTATCTTTGGCCGCAGCAATCTCGTCAATAAAAGGCTTTAAGGGAGTTACACCTTCTGCATTCAGCTTTATGCTATCCATAGCTATATTGTAAAGATCGCCCACCTTCTGAGCATTCGAACCTTTCGGGTTTTGCTGCTTACCAAGTTCTTCAATCAGACTTTGAATTTGTTTTCGATTCTCTTCAGCCAATTTTTCGAAAGAACCGTAACGCGAATATTCGGGTGGTAAAGGATTTGCAGCTTGCCAACCACCTGTAGCATATTGATAAAAATCGATACCCGGAGCAACCGTAGTATCCAAATTAGCTATATCAAGAGTTGTGCATGCCTTGTTATTTGATTTTTTTTGTTGCAAACAACTGGCTGAAAAGGCCATAACTAATAGGATTAATAAAAAAGGAATACGGTTCATAATAATAAAAAAATTGTTTCGAAATTGAATATGCAAAAATACAAATTTATTCCACTATAATAATTAAAATCTGGAGATCACATAAAACATACTTCAATTTAAACTTAGTACATTATAAAATTATAGAATGCTTATTTCTCTTCTAATACAAGCAGCAGTTTCATCACAAACAGGAACCAAAGGTAAACGCAACACGTTTTCGATAAATCCCATTTCATGAAGCATGCATTTTACTCCGGCCGGATTTCCATCCACAAACAACAATCGGATAACTTCCGAAAAAACGGAAACATCTTCCTCGGCTTTCTTTATGTTACCATCTAATGCCAAATGAACAATTTGAACAAATCTTTTAGGAAAAGCATTCCCCAAAACCGATATTACACCTATACCACCTGCCTTAATAATTGGCAAAGTCATTGCATCGTCACCCGAAATAACTGAAAAGCCATCGGGTTTGCCTGCTATAATTCGATTTATTTGCTCCATATTGCCGGATGCTTCCTTAATGGCTATTACGTTTTTACATTCACGTGCTATACGTAAAGTAGTTTCAGCCAAAAGATTTACACCCGTTCGTCCAGGTACATTATAAAGAATAATCGGTAAAGGAGAAACCTCGCTTAGCGCGCGATAATGTTGAAATAGACCCTCCTGTGTGGGTTTATTGTAGTAAGGTGTAACCGAAAGTATGGCACTTACTCCTGTAAAATCGAATGTTTTGAGGGTATGAATCAGTTGTGCAGTATTATTACCTCCGACCCCCATTATTATAGGTATTTCTCCACCTACTCGTTTAACAACAAGACGAACAATCTCCTCACGTTCTTTTTCTTCTAATGTCGGGGTTTCGGCAGTTGTTCCCAACACCACAATATAATCTGTCTCACTCGAAAGCTGGTAATCTATTAACCGTTCCAGAGCTTCAAAATCAACTTTTTTATTTTTTTTGAACGGGGTAATCAACGCTACCCCCATTCCCGAAAATTTATTTTGCAACATAAAATGATTTTTTCTTACATTTTTCTCAGCAGTCACCGGGAATTTAAACAAAATATCGTTTTTATTTCTCTTAGCACCATGCAAAGGTATGAAATTTTACATTTTTCGCGCAAAAATATTCCGATAAATATGGGTATGCGACAATTTATCGCTATATTTGCTGCAACTGCATAAACAAAAAAATTTAACAACCCTAAAAGCACAACTATGATCCCCCGT
>JAAZMQ010000161.1 GCA_012798745.1 Bacteroidales bacterium | reverse complement strand
AATCTTTTTATTGAAAGATTTGACTTTATTGTAGGCAAAGCCAAAATTAATAAACGGAACAGTATTGCTTCTTAGAGGAAAAGAACCTACAAATCCCAAATTATCCATTTTGAAAGAGGTTTTATCCCTCGAAATATCGCCAACTTTGGAGCTTTCTTGTGAAAGATTGACCGTTCCGGCTACTTCACTACTTCGATATACCGCAATACCCGCCGGATTAATGGCAACACCGGTAAGATCCCCTCCCAGTGCACCAAATGCTCCGCCCATTGACATGCCTCGAGCCGTTCCGTAAAGGTCGTTTCGTGACATTCTGCCGGCTTCTACTTCACCTTGAGCAAACAAATAAGAAACAAAAGTCAAAACAAACACTAAGAGGCCAATAAATCTTTTCATCGTTGTATTAATTTAATAGAATGACTACCTTATCATTTCCTTTTATGTGTCATACAGATATCGATAAGGTAGTCATCACTCATGATTATATTGTTTATATTTATCGGCGGCCGCCACTACTGCTTCTGCCACTCGAAGATCCGCTGCTTGACGATCCGGAACTTCTCGAAGATGAACTTCCGCTGCTTGAAGAACCGGAAGAACTTCTGCTTGGAGTTGAGTATGTGGAACCACTTGATGTGGAACTTCTTGTTGTTGAACTACTTCTTGAAGGTGTCTCGTATGTTCCTGAATTACTATTGCTTCTGCCAGAGTCCGATGAAGAACGTTGGTAGATATTTCCATTGCTACGCGTAGAAGTAGAACTTCCCGATCGTGTTGTATTTGTGTTACTGCTTGAGCGACTACCAGCACCTCGATTTTCAATCTGTTCTCCGGTTCGTGAATCATAAACTCTACCGGAATTATCAACAATACGGGTAGTAGAACCGGCAGCCGAACTTCTTCCGGAACCGGTTGCAACGGAACTTCTTCCGGAGGACCTACCCGAAATTTCGGTTGACGAACGTGTCGCACCTGAACTTCTCGATCCCGATAAACCTGACGACGTTGATCTTCCCGCCGCGCTCGAACGGTACGTAGTAGTGCTTCTACCCGAAGGATTACGGGTTACACCAACATATATTCCATCATAAAAACCCGCATAGTACCCATTGTATCCCCAATAATAGGGATATCCCCATCCACCATAGAACCAGGGATCATACCAACCGTAATACCACGGGCTATACCATGGAGCATGCCAACCATAGTACCAAGGACTATACCAGCTAAAGTAAAAGTTCCATCGCCAACCACTGTAATACCACGGACTATACCAACCATAAAACCACGGGTCGTACCAGGGATCATACCACGGGTAGCAACATCCACAATTCCATCGTGGATCACGGTAACGTTTATCGTAATAATCGGAATAAAGCTCATCATCCGTATAAATGGTTATTTTGTCTGCTCCCGTAATTTTAATTACAGCTTCCGGATCATGGTATTTCACTATTCTGTCGGTATATTCATAATCTTGGTATTCATACTCGTTTTCAGGGACGACAATTTCTTCTGTCTCTTGTCCTCTCCGATTATATTCATCAATGTCTCTGCTGCTACTTTTAACTTCCAGTTTCGACACATCTCCTTCTACCACCACAATTTTCTTTTTAGGAGATTGCGGTTTCTCTTTATTTATTTGTTGCGGAGTTTGAGAAGGATCGGCATAAATATCGTCCCATTCCTGCGCAAAGCCCAAAATAGGAATCACAGCCAACAAACCCGCAATTATTATTATTTTATTTGTTTTCATAGCGTTCCCCCTGTTTGTTTTAATATTCCCCTTTTTAATATTTGACCTGTTTTCTCATTGAAAGTTTAATATATTTCTTCTCATAGGCAGGTTATGTGTATTGCAAATATATTACTCTTTTTCGGAACTTTCAGCAATTTCCCTGCTTGTTTTTATTTAAAAGACGATAAATAAGGGAAAAAGCTGCATCAATTGAGTTAAAAAACAAAAAATATTGCTGCACTCATTTTTTATGGTGATTTTCGACGCTTGTTCAAACTGTGATTTCCAAACCATCGTAAGCAAATAACATATCGGGAGGCAATTGTTTTTCCATCACGCTGTGCAGTCCCATCTGATGACTCATATGAGTAAAATAAGTAATTCGCGGATTAATTTTTCGGGATAATGCTATGGCTTCGTTCAGGTTTTCGTGTGAAACGTGTTCCTTTTTTCTTAACGCACTTAAAACCAATGTATCTATCCTTTTCAATTTCGGTATTTCTTCTTCCGGAACGTATTTCACATCGGTCAGATATGCAAAATTTCCAATCCGATAGCCCAAAATAGGCATTTTATAATGAATTACCCGAATAGGAACAACCTCAACACCATCAACAAAAAAAGGAGATAAATCTCGAATTTCGCGCAATTCGATATCCGGCACCCCCATATATTTATTAGCAACAAAGCAATAAGGCATACGTATTTCCAATGCACGTGCCACATTAGGTTCAACGTAAAGATTTACTGTTCCAAACCGACTAAATGGTCTGAGATCATCGATTCCACCCACATGATCGTAATGTTCATGTGTGATGAGCATACCGTCTATTTTTTGAAACGGAAGATTCAATATTTGCTGACGAAAATCGGGGGTGCAGTCAATAATTATGTTTTTGCCGTCAACGTTGATTTGCACTGATGCCCTGAGACGATAATCTCTTTTGTCGCTCGAAGTACAAACTTCACATCTGCATCCTATTTCGGGCACGCCGGTTGAAGTACCCGTTCCTAAAAATCTGACAATCATACTCTCTATTTTGTATTTTACAAAAAAAGCTACCCCGATTGTTCCACGAGATAGCTCTTCTGTATACTAATATTAATCACTAATACTGTCTTTCTAAAATCCAAAGATCATTAAAAGGTATGCCGTAAGTCTTTCGTAAATACTCCGTATCACCCTTGGCTGAATATTTACGGTAAATTTCGTCACGTTTAGCAACCGCCGATTCTTTGTCATCATAACTTGCCACAATTACTCGATACATACCTTGTTCATTCTGTGCCAAAATGACCGGATAACCTTCTGCTTCCATCCTCGATTTTAACGATTCGGCATTGAGTTTTACACTTAATGAAGCGATAACAACACTATATTTTTTAAGATTGGGAGCATCTGTTGAATAAACCGGTTCAACTTTTTCTTTTCTCACCGATACTTCAACAGGCGGAAGCGCGGCAGCATCCTTAACAACGGTGGTGGGTTGTGATGCAGCTTCCTCCATTTCTTTTTCTTTTGCGGCTTCATACACTTGTTGGTAGGCACTTTGTTTGGGCTTACAGGAAGTTGTTAAAGCCAAAATGGCTATAAACGTCAATCCCAGGGGGAATAATTTTTTCATTTTGTTTTATTTTTAGTTGTTTAACCAAATTCTTGATTTGAAATATTCACAAAGATAAAAAGAAGAATAGAAAAATGATGAATATACGTGTGAAAATAAATTAAAAAATTGCTGCGCAATGAGCAAATCACTACAACAAATCGAGCTCATCGAAATCAATAGAAGGAGGAATTTTAGTTTCTCTGCGATTGAACTTTGACCCCAAAGGGGTTGATTCGGAGAAAAAGCCTCCGTTTTTCAAATAAAACCGATTTGAAGTTTCATCGTAACCTCCACTATAATCGAGTCGTACTCCGGCTTTTGCAGTTGCATCGTAAGAAAATGTAGTCTCAGTTGCTTCTATCCATTTTCCTGTTTTCGATCGGTACCATTGATTCCCGAAAAACGCCTCACGTGTACGATACCCCTGTTCAGGAATGAAATTTTCGAGAAACGAATGTGCATGGGTATAATAAACATGAGTTTGAGGACGTAAAAAACTCGCAATCAGCCTCCAGCGATTTTCATCAGCAGCAAAAAAATACGATGTATAAACGGTATTTCCTTCGCCATCGGGTTTTATATGGGTGAGAAATTTATAGGTATTACCCGCTTTCCAATTGTATCGCAAAAAACTTTGCCCGCCGGAACCCTCGTTCCCGAATTCCCCTATATGCACCTCTTCACCTCTGCGTAAAACCTTTATTTTAAGGCTATCAGGAATCAATGTTGGATCCTGGGTATCGAACGGACTCCATACGGAGAATAATATTCGACGTTCTTTTTCCGAATTGTATTGCATGCCGAAATACCCTTCTCCAAAACCATTTGCCATATAATAACTTCCTACGACTT
>JAAZMQ010000160.1 GCA_012798745.1 Bacteroidales bacterium | reverse complement strand
TTGAAAGCTACTTGTGATATGTGTCATCGTGCCGGCTCACCGATAAAAAGCAGGATATTTGTTGTGAAAGCGGTAGCCGAACCCCAACATCAGGTAATTGGGGTCCTTGAAATTTTGTAAATTATAACCGATATGGATAAATGAGTTTCGAGTAGTTTCTATTTTGAGTGCCAATACCTGATATAGCCCTTTCAGGTCGCCGCCTCCATGTATTACGTTGGTTCCCAATCCTATATTTACCGAAAAATAGGGCATGACGTATTCTGCCCGTGCAGAAATTCCCAAGGCCAATTGATTTTTAAGTGGCGGTTTATAAAATGTATATCCCGGATCTGTGCCATCAAGAGGAATAATATAGTCTTCCGTATAGATATTGGCACTGGTATCGTAAACACCATCTACCGAAATACCGGCACGCAGTCTGTAACCCATATTGTAGAATGAGGTGAAATTGAATCCCATTACTTCGTAAGTCTCCGGCGAAGCAAGCGGATTGTCGTTATAAACAACCCCTTTGCGACGCCACGAACCAAATGCTATCAGGTCGTAACTGAAGTGACACGGGAATTCGGGGACCTGCGGCTGCTGTGTTTTTTTCGAAAAGGATGGTTCGTTTTGGTTGAAATTGTATACCAAAGCCATTTTTAACCCCACGGTATTCAGCCCGGCATTGGGAAAACGTGTGTTGCCGTTCGAAAAATGGGTAAGCGTAATGCCCGATGTGAGATCGAATTTGGCAGATAACACCCAATTCAGATAAAAATTTGTATTAAGATAGGCATTGATTTTTGAACCGATGATGACATTGTTCGGATTGGTATCGATATCATAGGGAGTCCACCCCGCCGACAAGCCGAAATTCCATTCGTAATTGAGCGATGCACGGGAAAATCGAGCCAAGCGTCCCCCTTGCAATAAATACACTGCAGCGGGATTCCCGATTTCTTGTCGATCTCCGAAGTCATAGTAAGTCACTCCTATTCCTTGATAAGGGCCTCCATAGATGTGGTCTGCATATGAGGAAGAAGAAAACTTAAATGCATAGCGCAGATGTGTCGAATAGGCGCCTTTGAGGGCTTTGAATTGGTTATTATCTCCTTTCAGGAAAGGATTGGTGGGGATGATATATGCCGGTCGCACTTCCATTCCTAATTGATGAATAAAATGATTCGACAGGGGAATGGTATCCTTTCGATTTCCGGCAACGGAAAGACCCGATACAAGGAGTATTCCGCTTAATAAAAGGAACAATTTTTTCCACATACATTTTTTAATTATCCGCACCGTTACCTTATGACGCAAAAATATGAATTATTTTGATTTTTATCGTGAGTTGTTTATACTTTCTTCAGTCTCCCGTCGTTTTCCCCAATAAGTAGGTATCATGTTTTCTTCACTTTTTCCGATAAGAGTGATTCATTTTTTCCCTCGGAATTTTCTGCAGAAATGGATCTTCCTTTTTTTCTACCAACGAAATTTCCAATGCGGGTGAAGTACTATTTTTCCTGATTTAGGGATTTCCGGCAGCAGCAGATCGACATTTTTTCGACTGCCGGGAAATCCGAAGACGAAAATTTAATTCATTTCTTCATTTCGGAAAACCAAAAGAGGTAATTTCATTCTATTTCTTCTTTTCTGAAATCAGGGAACCACAAATTCAATTTATTTCAACGTTTCAGAAAACCAGAAACCACAAATTCAATTTATTTCTTCCTTTCTGAAAATGCGACGAGACAATTCAAAAAATTTTATGGTTTCCGGAAACCAGAAACCGACAAACCACATGATCAGCCTCCATCAAAAAACCGTAAATCATGAAATCGACCAATTAGCCCAAAAATGAGGTTATTTTTGAACCATCTCATGTGTTAAGTAAACATTCGGACAAATTCTTTTAATTATCTTCAGCGGAATTTCATTATTTGCCTTTACAGCTCCGGCTCTGATAGAATCGATATTTGAATTAAAAATAAAAACCAATA
>JAAZMQ010000159.1 GCA_012798745.1 Bacteroidales bacterium | reverse complement strand
TGATAGATGCTGTAAAAGAATGCATCGATTTGGGGCCATTGCATAATCCGTCCAATTTAAAAGGAATAAATGCTATTTCGGAGCTTATTCCGGGGATTCCACAGGTGGCTGTTTTTGATACAGCATTCCATCAAACAATGCCCGATTATGCATATATGTATGGCTTACCATATTCTCTCTATGAAAAATACGGCATTCGCCGTTATGGATTTCATGGCACGAGTCACCGTTATGTCTCTAGACGAGCGTGCGAATTTTTGAATGTCCCTTATGAAGAGCAGCGTATGATTACTGCCCATCTGGGTAACGGAGGATCGATTACAGCTATCAAAAATGGAAAATCTATCGATACAAGTATGGGGATGACGCCTGTAGAGGGGCTTATCATGGGAACACGTTCGGGCGATGTAGATCCCGGTGCAATTACTTATATTATGGATAAAGAACATCTCAGTTCGCAAGGTGTTTCCCGATTATTGAATAAATTTTCGGGTGTACTGGGTATCTCGGGTGTTTCTTCGGATATGCGTGAAATAGAAGCAGCTATTGAGCAGGGGCATGAGCGTGCTATACTGGCAATGCGTATGTATAACTATCGCATAAAAAAGTATATTGGTTCTTATACTGCTGTTTTAGGAGGATTGGATGTTTTGGTATTTACCGGCGGAGTAGGAGAAAATCAGATGTCGACCCGCAGTGAGGTTTGCAAAAATATGGAATATTTAGGACTGGAAATCGATGAAGAATTAAATGCTTCGATTCGTTCCAAAGAAGCGTTGATCAGTACACCGAATTCAAAAGTAAAAGTTGTTGTAATTCCCACCAATGAAGAATTAACCATAGCTTTGGATACGATAGAAATTATCGGGTGGAAAAAACAGCAAGAGGATCAATAGTGTTTTCCAAAGGTTATCATGCTGGTTAAAATGTTTGAAACTCTCAAATAAAAAAGGAGGCGAAAACTTTTCGCCTCCTTTTTTGCTTCATTTTTATGTGTTAGCTTACGATACTTATACACGAGTAAAAAAATTATTCCGAAATTACCTCAAAAGGAATTTCAACAGTAACTTCCTTATGCAGTTTCACTACTGCAGTGTAGTTGCCAACCTCTTTTACCGGTCCTTTAATTACAATAATTTTCCGGTCTATTTCAAAACCTTTTTCCTTAAGAGCATCGGCAATTTGAATATTGGTAACCGAACCAAAAATTGTTCCCGTAGAACTGGTTTTTGCTCCAATCGTCAGAGATACATCGCGCATTTTATCGGCCATATCTTGAGCTTCTGCTTTAAGCTGTTGCAATTTGTGGGCACGCTGTTTTTGATTTTCTGCCAGCATTTTTTTTGCCGATTCGGTAGCAATGTATGCTTTTCCCTGAGGAATAAGGTAGTTGCGCGCATAACCATCCTTCACATTCACAATATCGTCTTTGTAGCCCAAGTTGGGTACATCTTCTTTTAATATTACTTCCATAATTGAATTCTCCTTTTTATTTCATTAAATCGGTTACGTACGGAAGCAAAGCTATGTGACGTGCTCTTTTCACTGCTTGTGCAACACGACGCTGAAATTTGAGTGATGTT
>JAAZMQ010000158.1 GCA_012798745.1 Bacteroidales bacterium | reverse complement strand
GCTTCTCAATCGTCATTATATAATGAATAACGAAAAATTTCATCATATCATTTTGTCTCTAAAGGACAATCTCTATCGCCTTGCACTAAGCATCGTGCATGATAAGGCCGAAGCAGAAGATATTGTGCAAGACGTCTTTTTGAAACTTTGGAGCAAAAAAGATGAATGGAATACCATCAATAATGCAGAGGCATATTGTTATCGTTCGACAAAAAATTTGGCGCTCGACCGGCTTTCGTCTCGGGCAATCCGAAAAACGGAAAGCATCGATCCTCAACTAAATGGGTACTCTTTTATAGATAACGAAACGCCCCATCTGCAATTTATTCGGAAAGAAGAGCGCGCTATTATATATAGGTGTATCGATGAACTCTCCCAAAATCAACGATTGGTTTTTCAACTCAGGGAGATCGATGGACTTAGTTACAGCGACATATCCAACGTATTGGATATTAGTGAAGATTTGGTAAAGGTAACACTTTTCAGGGCACGAAAAAAAATGAAAGAATTATTGGTGAAATACAATGATAAATGAATATGAACATATTCACTTTTTGTTGAACAAGTACTGGAATTGCGAAACATCTTTGGAAGAAGAAAAAAAGTTGCAAGATTTTTTTTCACAAGAAGATATCCCGGAAGATTTGCAACCCTATATTCCTCTCTTTCGAGACTATAAAGAGAGTCAGCATTCCATCCGATTGGGCGACGATTTTGATAAAAAACTGAAAGCGGCAATTCATCAAAAAGAAAAAGCGAAACAATACATTACCATCCGGATATTTACTCCTGTTTTGAAAATTGCAGCCTCCATTGCCATCATAGTCACATTGGGAGTGGGCATTTATTTCCTTGTCAACGAAAACAGGAAACCCTATTTTGCCGAAACGTACAACGATCCCAAGGCCGCGCTCAAGGATGCTACGCATGCTTTGGAAAAACTCTCCGAAGCACTCCGGAAAGGAGAACAAGCTTCAAAGGAAACGTTCGATAAATTGAAAAACCTGAATATCGACTGGGCAGCTATCGATTCAATGGGTAGAGATATGGAACAGGAGATGGAGATGGAGGTTGAGGGGGACACCGATGTAAATATAGATAGGGATAGAGAGACCCACGTAAACCAAAATTTATGAGATTCATTTTAGTTTCTTATTAAGCAAGGAAGTACAAAAACGAATGAGAAAAGTAATATTCATATTTTTATTCTTATTTACAACAGGTCCATTGGCGGGGGGAGATTTTATTACAGAATTCCTAAATACGTGTGTTGAAGCAAAAAGACCCGTCAGCAATGTAAACATTGGAAGGCCCATGCTCGAAAAAATGGCGTCGAATACTAACGACGAAGAATTGAAGAAAATATTTCAAAACTTGAGCAGCATCCGCATCATCACAACCGAAAACAAAAAAGACGCTCATTTTTATTTTAAAAAAGCCAACGAATTGATAGGCGATAAGTTTTCGGATTATCAGGAAGTGGTTTCGGTAAACGACAGGAATGCAAAAATAAATATTCTGATGAAGAGCAAAGACAACAAAAACCAGGATATTATTTTTATCGGATTAGACGAAGACGACAAACTGACCATTATTAATATTACGGGGAAAATAGATTTTCATGCTATTTCCAAATTGTCGGATTCGTTAAATAAAGAAATAAATGGGGAGGGAAATCCTTTCGAAGAAGAAAAAGAAGAAAAAGAAGAAAAACAAACAATAAGTAAACAACAAGAATAAAAAAGAAGCAGCAGCAAATAACTTTTTTCTTTTTTATATTTAAACGATGGATAGACGGCCGAACGCGAGTTTAGCCGTCTATGGTTTTTTACAGGCGGCTTTTATAACGACCCTATCTTGTTAACAGTTCAGCCATTTCACAAACTTCTTGGTACCACTTTTCGCCAAATTTGCGGATTAAAGGTTCTTTTAAGAATTGGTATAATTTTATGCCGTCCTTTTTCCCCGATCTTACTGCCGAATGGCATACCGACCAGCGGTCGTAGTTCAGAGCCGTAAAGCCATTGTACCGATACAAACGGATGGGATAGAGATGGCACGAGATGGGTTTTTGCACCGAAATCCTTCCCTCCCTAAAAGCGTGGTCAATAGCACATCGGCAAATACCTTCGGCATCGAAATAAGTAAACACGCACTCACGCCCTTTTATAATGGAAGTCACCAGTTCACCGTCATCGTCGATATAGGCTATCCCCTGTTTTTCGATCAGTTCACGAGCTTTTGGCGAGAGGTCGCCCCAAATTTCCGGCAACACCTCTTTTATTGCTTCGCATTCTTCGTGCGTCAACGGAGCACCCGCATCGCCTTCAACACAGCACATCCCTTTGCATTTGGCAAGATCGCACACAAAACAAGTTTCAAAAATATCTTCCGAAATCAGTGTATCCTCAATTTGTATCATCAAACATCCTCCATCCGTTTTTTGTAAAATCGAAACAAAAGTAAAGTAACGATCAAACTAATGGCTGCCCAACAACCAAACTCAAGGGTCAACGGCTGATTTTCTATCCGCTGCATAAAATCGGTTTCTCCGAAAAAGAAAATAACCAACAAGGTGAGCGCATTATTGAAAAAATGAGCCGCAATGGGTAGCCACAGATTACGACCGTACAAAAACAAATATCCCAGTAAAACACCCAAGACCAACCGCGGCAAAAACCCGTAAAATTGAAGGTGCATAGCGCTAAAAAGAAAAGCAGCTATCCATACGGCCCCATGTTCGTTTTTAAACATCTCTGCGAAGGATTGCTGCAGGACGCCACGAAAGAAAAATTCCTCGGCCAACGCGGCAAAAACCCCAATCAGCAAAAAATTCACAATCAAAACCCCCGCATTTCTCCCCGACAACAATATTTCGGTAGCAGCCGCTGCCTGATCTTCTGTCCGTTGCATCCATTGTTCTATGGATTTGAGCGATTCGGGCAGCTGCATCTGTTCGTTCAATCGCGTCAAGAACGAAACCATCGGCATTGCCGCTATAAAAATAAAAACAGCCATGCCGATACCAAAAGCAAGCTTATCAGACTTTTGCAAACGTAAAAAAGAGGAAGGACGAGATCCGCCCATCCAGGCAACAAAATATGCCGGAAGAAAAAATATGAGCAAGCTCTGCAAAAAAGTATTCAGCCGAATATACCAGGGATTTACGAAATCATTTAAACCAAAAACGACGGAAAAAAACTGCATCATACCGCCGGCTACAAACAATCCGACAAAAGAGAAGAGAAAAAGATAAAAAATTCGGGCTTTCCCTGACAACGGAGTAGTAATGATTGGTTTCATCCTTTTTTATTTTCCATATAAAATAGATATCATGCAAAGATATAAAAAGTTATTTAGGGAATCATGTTATTAAAGTCAAAGTAAAACGATGTTTTTACTTCTTTTGTACAGTCGAAATAAAGAAGAATATAAGGCTGCGGACAAAAACCGAACGCATTTTCTACGTATCGTTTTGCACTTGCCGGTTGAATCTGCGAGGTTGATTCTGTGTATGATAATTTTGCTAATTAGAAGAATAAACGTAATTTTGCAGCTCTAAAATCAGAATAAAGATTGCAAAAAAGAATTGATCTTCATAACAATCTGTACTATAAAAGAGGTTTCATAAAAAACAACTAAAACAGCTGTAATGAACATATCGCTAAACAAAACAGATAATGTAAGTGGTGTAATCACCGTACAAATCGAAAAAGCAGATTATCAAGGAAAAGTAGAAGAAGCATTAAACCGGCTGCGTCATCAGGTAAATATCCCCGGTTTCAGACATGGAAAAGTGCCCAAAGGAATCGTCGAAAAAATGTACGGGAAAACCGTCCTTGCCGACGAATTGTCGAAAATACTGAATGACGAGCTGTTTAAATACATTCACGACAACGATTTACACATATTGGGAGAACCCTTAGCGGTTGAAAACGAAGAAAACAAAATCGATTTCGAAAAGGACGAAAATTTTACCTTTTCATTCGATATCGCCCTTTCGCCTGAATTTGAACTGTCGTTCACCCAGGAAGACAAACTTACCTATTATCATATAACGCTTGACGAGGAAACGCTGCAAGATCAAATGAATGCCTACCTGAATAATTACGGCACATATGAAGCGGTAGACGAACCGGCATTGGAAGACGACCTACTGAAAGGTACCCTCGTTGAACTGGAAAACGGACAGCCAAAAGAAAACGGCATGGTAATCGAAAATGCCATTATCATGCCCCTGTATGTGAAAGACGAAGAGACTCGCAACCAATTAATCGGCGCAAAAGTGGGCGACAAAATTGTGCTTAATCCCAAAAAAGCCTACGACAACAACGAAGCAGAAGTTGCCTCTTTGCTGCAAACAACCAAAGACAAAATACAAGAAATTGATTCGGATTTCAGCTTCGAAATAAAAGAAATTACCCGCTATACAAAGCCCGAAATGAACCAGGAATTTTTTGACAAAATCTTGGGCGAAGGAGCTGCTGCATCGGAAGAGGAATTTAAATCGAAAATCCACGAATTGCTGAATACTCAATTCATTTCATACAGCGAATACCTGTTTATACGCGATTTGCGCAACCTGATCCTTGAGAAAATGAAAGATGTGGAGTTGCCCGAAGAATTTCTTAAACGATGGATCCGAGAATCGAACAAAGAAGCCACTGATGAAAACATCGAGAAAGATTTTCCACGAATTCTAGACGATCTGAAATTTTCGTTGGCAAAAGACAAAATCATCAAAAATCAGCATATCGAGATTGAAGAGGAAGATATGAAAGCGTTGGCCAACGAAACGGCTAAAACCCAATTTAT